>SKZP01000654.1 GCA_007127275.1 Planctomycetota bacterium | reverse complement strand
TGCAGCGGGCGCAGGCGGAGTTGATTCCGCTCGAGCCGCCACCCTTGATGTCGCGGCGCTTCACCGAAGACGACGCCACGTACGAGGCGCTGCTCGACGAAGCGGAAGAAACGCTCGCAATCATTCGCACGCTGGATCCGCCGGGGATCGGCGCGTATTCGCTGAAAGAGTGCCTGCTGTTGCAGCTTACGCCGGATCTTCCGTACGCAATGTTGGTGAGCGAGCTTGTCGAGCATCACCTCGACGACATCATGAAGAACCGCTTGCCGGCCGTTGCGCGCGCCGCGGGCCACAGTGTCGAGCAAATCAAAGAGGCGCTCTCGACGCTAGCGCTGCTTTCGCCGCGGCCGGGGGCGGAGGTGGGCTCGAGCGAAACCAGCTACATCGTCCCCGACGTCGTGGTACGCGAGATCGACGGGGAGTATCTCGTTACGGTCGAGGACCAATACATTCCGAGCCTTTCGGTCTCGCAGACCTACCTCGACTACGCTAGCGACCGCAAGCTCGACGACTCGACGCGAGACTTCGTGCGCAAGAACATTGAGTCGGCCCGCTGGTTGCAGGAGGCGATTGAACAGCGTCGCTTCACCTTGCAACGCGTCGCCCAAGAGATTGTCAATCACCAGAAGAGTTTTCTCGACGAGGGGCTCGTTGGGCTGCGGCCGCTGAAGATGCAGGAGATTGCCGACCGCGTCGGCGTTCACGTAAGCACCGTGAGCCGGGCGGTGAGCGAGAAGTACATTGAGACGCCGCGTGGCATCTTTCCACTGAAGTATTTCTTCCGTGGTGGGGCGCAGACCGCAAGCGGCGAAGAGGAAAGTACCGAACTCGTCAAGGAGCGCGTCAAGCAACTCGTTGAGGAAGAGGATCCCGCCCAGCCGCTTAGTGACGAAGCCATTGCGACGCGTCTTTCGAAGGAGTCCGGTGTCGAGATCGCCCGGCGCACGGTCACCAAGTACCGCAAGGCGCTCGGCATTCCGTCGAGTCGCCAGCGCCGCAAGTATTGACGAGAATTTCGCACCGAAATCCGTTGGAGAGTGGGATTCGCAAAAAGCCCACGGGTTGCGCCCGTCGGTCGCACGGAACATTCACCCACGGGCCGCAGTCGTGGGCTTGGTTGGAATACGAATCCGAGCTTCAGTCGTCGCTGCGCTCTTGCCGCTGGCGGTCGGAGCCGCTGGGGCGGGGGGGCACAGCGTGGACGCGGCCGGAACGCGGAACGCTTGTGTTGCCGCTGCTGTGGGCCTGCTTCTTGCCGCTGTCGCCGTCGCCGGAGGCGTCGTTTGCAACTTCGCCGCCGTTGTCTCCGCCGGGGATTCCGTCATCGCGCCGCATCGGCGGCGTTGCCCCGAGGGCGCCGAGCAACTTTGCCTGCACGAGGTTGCGCGCCACTTCGGCGGAGGAGCTCGGTCGCCGCGTCGGCTCCTCTTCGGTTAGCGCAATCAACTGATCCGCCAGCGCCTTCGAGGCGCCCGACTCCTCAATTTGACGGTGCAGGTTGCGTCCCGGTCGCTTCCCCGTGAGCGCGAAGATGCCTAGCAGCCCCAGGCCGAACAGGTCGGAACTCGGCGTCAGCGCCCCTCCCTCGGCCACCTCCGGGGCGAGCCAGTCGACCATCGCGAGGTGCATCGGCGTGCCCTGACCAATCTCCTGCATGTCGAGCTTGAGGGAAAGCGGATGCAATTCCGGCTCCGGCATGGTGCCGAAATTGAACAGCTTCGCGGCAAGCTCGTTGCGGTCAATGGGGGAGACGAGCACGTGCGTCTCGCGCAGGTTGCCGTGGACAAGGCCGAGTTCGTGCGCCGAGGCGAGCACGTCGGCAAGACTGGCAAGCATATTGATCGTCTGCGTCTCGCTCAGCGGGCCGTTTGCTTGTACGTACTCGCGCAGCGTTTCTCCCGCCGGCGGCTCGTAGACGACCACCGGCGGCTGGTGCGAGGTCAGCACGTCGCGCAGCCCGAGGATGGCCTTGTGCTCGGCGAGCTTGAACAGCGGACGCACAAGCTCTTCGACGTGGCGCAGTCGCTCGACCGTTTTCGGATCCCGGAGGATCTTGAGCATTACTTGCTGGTGTGTACCCTGGTTGCGCGCATTCCAGATTTCGCACGCGCCGAGGTGGCTGCGGAACTCGACGAGTTCGTAGTGCAGGAACGAGTCCCCCGGGCGCGCATTGATCGGCCGGGGCAATGTCGAGTCGTCCGGCGACGGCTCGTGCGCATGTTGCTTGGCGTGCCAGGCGCGCAGGTCGGAGATGGCTTCCTCGGCCCGCGGGTAGCGGCGTGAGCGGTCCGGTGCCATCATCCGGTCAATGATTGCCTCGAGCGTCGAGTCCACCTCCGGGACCAACTCGTGAAGTGGTTTCTTCTCGCCGCGGATTATCTGTTTGAGGATCTGCACCGCGTTGTTGCCCGTGTATGGCAACCGCCCGGAGAGTAGCTGATACGCGGTCACGCCGAGGGCGTAGATGTCGGCGCGGCGGTCAATGTTGCCCGCGTCCTCCCACTGCTCCTGCGGCATATACACCGGCGTGCCGAGCAAGACGCCCGCTTGGGTTTCGTGCTCGTTGCGGTAGTTGCCGGTCGCCGCTTTGACCTGCTCAAGCGAGGTGGAGGCGGTGCCGGACTTCGGCGCGGTGACGCCGGCTTCCCGCGCGAGGCCGAAGTCGGTGATCTTCAGGATCCCCTCGCGGGTCATCATGATGTTATCCGGCTTGATGTCCCGGTGGATGCACTTGCGGTTGTGCGCGTAGGCGAGGCCGTTGAGCGCCTGGCCGAGAATGGAGACAACCTCCTTGGGTGGGATGCGCCCCTTGGCCTGGAGAATTTTGGTGAGGGTCTTTCCGTCGACGAACTGCATGACAATGTAATGGCAGCGGTCCGTCGAGTCGACGTCGTAGACGCGCACAATGTTGGGGTGGTCGAGCCGGGCGGCCTGGCGCGCCTCGGAGTAGAAGCGCATCAGCCCCTTGGCGGAGACGCCTTCGCGCTTGCGAAACACCTTGACGGCGACTTTGATGTCGAGCTTACGGTGGTGGCCCTCGAAGATGGTGGAGAGGCTTCCGGAGCCGACGAGGCGGATGAGCTTGCAGTCCCCGAGTGTCTGGCCGAGCAGCGTCTTCTCCCAGTCGCCGGCGGCGGGTACGGACGCCAAGCTGGGACGCTTCGAGCGGGCGGCGCCCTTTGGATTCGGATTCTCGTGCGGTGGCTTGGCGTCGGCCATACGCAATCGAATTCACTCACTCGTTACAATTGCGGCTGCGGCAGCGGAGACCCTTTAGCATGCCTACCGAAGTGCCGTCGCGCCAGTGTACGAAAATCTCCGAGCGGAGCCACTAGTGTTGTGTCATCGCTCAATCTTCGGGTCGAGCACCTGCGCTGGCCGGTGCTTCGTTGTCGTCGGTTGCGCTGCTCAACGTGCCAAATGGCACGCCTGCGTTGCTCACCTTTTTCCGCCTCGCACACGCTTCGCTCGTCACGCTCGACGCGAAGATTGAGCGATGACACAACACTTGTGGACAACGTCTTCCCTTGCGGCATGGCGTGGTCTCCGCCTTGATTGCCGCGCAGTGCCGTGTCCGCCTTGTGAACATATGGGCTGCGCCATTGTTTCCGGCGGGTGCAGCCGGTCCTCGTCGGGCCGCAAAGTACAGCGTTTACCGTATGTAGTGGTCCTCTGCGCCAACCCCGAGTGCTACGAACCAGTCAGAATACGGCGGCGAGCAGCCCATATTCTGCATGGCTGCGCGCCGTCGTACTCCGGCCGGGATGGATTGGGCACGTACGGAGGCCCGTCCAGCGTCCGTGGTTCCGTCCGACTTTGATTCTGCAACATGAGCTGGCTGCATCTGTTTCTGGCTGGTCGCGTGGCCTGCCCCGGTCGGGGCATGGTATGCAGAGTTTTGGTGCTGCCACGCCTCCACGTTTTCTTTTGTGCGTGGCGCGGAATCCTCGAACGGAAAAGGGAGAGTCCATGCACGACGCAACGAGCGAGGCCGCTCAAGTGGCCACGGACAGCCCGGCCGCAGCCGACGGCAGCGGCGCCATGTTCGACCGTATTGCGCGGCGCTACGACCGACTGAACCGCATCCTTTCGCTCGGTATGGATCGGCGGTGGCGACGCCGCGCGGCTGCGGCCCTCGTTGCAAGCGCTTCCTCGAAAGCGACCGCGGCTCCCACACAACCGCACCGCGTGCTCGACGTCGCCACGGGCACCGGTGACCTGGCCTTGGAAACCCTCTCGCGCTTTCCCGAGGCTACACTCGACGGCATTGACCCTGCGCCGCAGATGCTTGCCATTGCACGTGAAAAGGCAGCGCGCCGCCTTGTCTCGCCCGAGCGACTGACGCTGCACGAGGGACACGCCGAGGCGTTGCCCTTTGCCGACGGCACCTTCGACGGGGCGACCATTGCCTTTGGCATTCGCAACGTAACCGACCGCTCGGCAAGCCTGCGGGAATTGGCGCGCGTCGTACGTCCCGGCGGTCGCGTCGTCATCCTCGAGCTGGTGGAGCCGCGCGGCTACTCGCCGGTGACACTCGGTGCCAAGCTGTGGGTGCACGTCGTTGTGCCTCGCCTGGGGGCCTGGCTAAGCAGCAGCCGGGAGTACCGGTATCTGCAGCGCTCCATTGAGGCGTTTCCGCCGCCGCGCGACTTTGCCGAGATGATGCAACGCGAAGCCGGACTTACCGAGGTGCACGTTCGCAAACTCGCCTTCGGCAGCGTCGCCCTGTTTTCCGCCACGGTCCCGGAAGCGTAGTCGCACCACGCAGCGCATCTTCGCGCTCACGCGTGTGAGTCGAGCCAATAAAATGGCTGCCAGAACCTAAACCCCGTCGCGTTTGGGATTCGTAATTTTCCAAGCCCACGGGCTGCGGCCCGTGGGTGGATTTCCAGGGCGACCTACGGGCCGCGGCCCGTGGGCTTATCTCGAATCCCATTTGACAAGGAGTTTAATGCGTACCTAAAGGATCCGTTCTCGCGTACTGGTAACACGCAAGCATGTATGGCGCGCCGCGGGAACCGAGTTAGTGAGAGATGTGGCCGTAGGCGCCCCCGCCGGGGGTTTCGAGGCGGAGGCGCTCGCCGGGTTGGACTGTTAGGTGGAACTGGCCGGGAAGTAGGCGCGTTGCTTCGTTTTCGTTGGCGGGAATGAGCCAAGTACGTCCGGGGGCGCCGGCTTGGCCGCCTTTGAGGCCGAAGGGTGCGCGGCTGCGCCGTTGGGCGAGCATGCTGACGTGCATGGCTTGGAGGAACTTGAACTCGCGCACGACGCCATTGCCGCCGGCGTGTCCGTCCGCGCCTGCGGGGGCGCCGCTGTCGGGGCGGATTGCGAAGCGGATGAGTCGTACCGGGAAGCGCCGCTCGAGGATTTCCGCGTCGGTGATGCGGGTGTTCGTCATGTGCGTGTGTACCGCGTCGGCACCAGGGCTGCGCGCCGTGGCGCCGGCACCGCCGCAGAGGGTCTCGTAGTGCTGGTAGCGCTCGTTGCCGAAGGTAAGGTTGTTCATGGTGCCCTGCGAAGCAGCGGCCACACCCAACGCGCCGAGCAGCACGTCGACGACTCGCTGCGAGGTCTCGACATTGCCGCCGACCACGGCGAGGCCCGGTTGCGGCGAAAGCAGACTGCGCTCGGGGATGATCAACTTGAGCGGCTCGAGGCAGCCGCTGTTGAGCGGAATGGGCTCTTGAATCAACAGCCGCATGACATACAGCACCGCGGCGACCGTCACGGCACGCGGCGCATTGAGGTTGCTTGCCGGGACTTCTTCGCCGGTGCCGGTGAAGTCAAGCGTGGTTGCACTCGCGTTTCCGTTGTGCCGGATGCGCACTTGAACTGGCGTGCCGTCGTCGAGGGTGTCGGCGAAGGTGTGCGGCGTATCCGTAAGCGTGTTTGCAAGAACCCGGCGCACGGCGGCGGCGGCGTTTGCCTGTATGTGCGTCATGTAGCGGCGCACGGTGTCGAGGCCGAACTCACGCACGAGGTGCGCGAGGGCGTAGCGTCCGGTGGCGTTCGCGGCGAGTTGCGCCTGCAAGTCGGCGACGTTGTCGTCCGGGGTGCGTGCCGGGTAGGTACCCTCGCCGAGGCGTAGCCGCAGGGCGTCTTCGTGAAAGCGGCCGTTGCTAGCGAGCAGGAAGCTGCGCAGGACAACGCCTTCTTCGTCGAGGCGGCGTGAAAACGGCGGCATGGAGCCGGGTGTCGTACCGCCGACGTCGGCGTGATGCCCCCGGCAGGCGACGAAGAACAGTGGCGTTTCTTCTTCACTTTCGTCTCGCGTAGCCTGTTCCTCAGTCCGCAAGTCGCTGGCGAACACCGGCGAGACCACGGTGATATCCGGGAGGTGCGAGCCTCCCTCGGCGGGGTCGTTCGAAGCAAGGGCGTCGCCGGGCTGCCAGCGACCGGCGCGGGCCGCAGCGAGGCTCGCCACGGTCTCCCCCATGGCGCCGAGATGCACCGGAATATGCGGCGCATTCGCGACGAGGCCGCCGTGTGCGTCGAACAGCGCGCAGGAGAAGTCGAGGCGTTCTTTGATGTTCACCGAGCGGGCCGTCTTCTGCAGCGCCGCCCCCATTTGCTCCGCAATGCCCATGAAACGCTGGTGAAACACCTCAAGCAGTATGGGATCCGGCTGTTCCGCCGCTGTCACGGGCTTCGTGGCGCCTGGCTGCGCCGTGCATGTTTTGGCTTCGCCTTCGGCGTGTTCGAGCAACAGCAGCCCGTGGGCATCCACCGTTAAGGTGAAGCCCGGTTCGACGAGCGTGGTGCTGTGTGCCTCGACGACCAGCGCCGGGCCGTACAGCGTTTGCTTGGGCTGCAAGTGCTCACGGCGGTAAAGGGGTGTCTCGTAGGGACCGTCGTCGAAGTGCACGGTGCACGAGGTTTCGGGCGACGGCGGCGTTGCGGATGCTTCAGATTCCGTGTGCGACGACAAAGACGGCGACGGTGAAGACGGCTCTGCCGCGTGCTCAGTGGTGCCGGCCCCGACGAAGGATTGCTGCAGCGCATGGACGTGCACGGCGCCCGTTGGAGGCACGAAGCCGAAGCGTTGCCAGTGTGCCGCGGCGAGCTTCTCGCGCAGTGTGTCGGGGGTGCCGTCGCCGAGCGGCACGGTGAAGCGCTGCTCGCTGCCACGGTAGCCGAGTTGTACGTGTATGCGCGTGCGCACCTGTTGCGCCGTGAAGCCTTCTTCGAGCATGAAGCGCTCGCGCCGCTGTGCTCCGTCGTGCCGCGCCGCCTGCAGCCGCGAAGCAAGGTGCGCTGCGTTCGCGTCCTGTTCGTCGAGCACCACGTCCACCGGCGACACTTCCACGCGTTGCACGGCGGCGCAGCCCATGCCCCAGGCGCTCAACAATCCCGCCAAGGGGTGCAGCACAACGCGACGCATGCCGAGCAACCGCGCCACGGCACAGGCGTGCTGCGCACCGGCGCCGCCGAACGGGACCAGCGCGTAGCGGCGGATGTCGCGGCCCTGCGCGGTGGACAGCACGCGGATGGGCTTCGACATGGTTTCGTTTGCGACGCGCAGTAAGCCGAGTGCGAGTAGCTGCGGCGTGTAGGACTCGTCGGTTTCGCGGCGGACTTGCGCGGCAAGCTCGGCAAAGCGCTTCTCCACGACGGCTTCGTTGAGTGGCTCGTTGCGCTGCGGCCCGAAGACTCGCGGGAAGTAGTCGGGTTGGATGCGCCCGAGCAGCAGGTTCGCGTCGGTGACGGTTAGCGGGCCACCGAAGCCGTAGCAGGCGGGGCCGGGAAATGCACCGGCGGAGTCGGGGCCGACGACGAGGCGGCCGTGCTGGAACTTGAGGAGGCTGCCGCCGCCGGCGGCGACGGTTTCGACGCGCAACGCCGGGGTGCGGATGCGCGTGTTTGCGACGTGCAACTCCTCGACGCGTTCGAAACCGTCG
>SKZP01000543.1 GCA_007127275.1 Planctomycetota bacterium | reverse complement strand
TGCAGGTGCGCGCCACCGACGATCAGGGCAACACCGGCTTCTCGGCGCTGCTGCTTCTCACAATCGACAACCGCGTCGAAATCACGATCGTCGAGCCCGAGGCGGGCGCCTTCGTCGGTGGCACCGTCGCCGTCGAGTTCGAGTACCAACTCGAGCCGAATGCAGACCTTGCCGCGGTCGATCCGGTGGACATCCAAGTCAACGGTGGCGGCTTCGGCGAGTTTGCCGGCGGCACGCTCGACGAGATTTCCGCGCCGGATGCCAACGGCGCCGGCACCGGCAGCTTCGATCTCGAGACGAGCGAGCTCGCCGACGGCACGCACAGCATCCAGCTGCGCTTGATCGACGACGGCGATCGCCGCGGCCGCAGCGAAATCGTCAACGTGATCGTCGACAACACGGGACCGTTCATCTCCAAGCCGGAGATCCAGTACCCGTTCGGCCAATCCAGCGCCGCGGCCGGCGATGAGGTGGTGATCAGTGCGCAGATCGTCGACTTCGGCTCCGGCGTGGACCCGGGGACGATCATGCTCGACTCGAGTGAGCTCGATGGCGAGATCCATCCGATGGTCGACGACGGAACCGGCGGAGACCTTGTGGCCGACGACGGCGTGTTCACCGCCACGGTGACGGTGACGGCCAGCGGTAACGCGAAGCGGGTCGTGACGATTATGGCGACGGATGCCGTTGGCAATACGAGCACGATTTCCGCCGAGGTAGTCGTGCGCAACCGCTTCGAGTCCAGCGGCTATTGCATGATCGCCACGATGCAGCGCAACACCGCCGAGCCGTCCACCCGCCCAGGCAGCCACCGCGGACGTCTGCTGCGCTTCGGCAACAACGAGGCCGACTCTCAAACGCTCATCAACAACGGTGAAAACGGCGACGAGCCGGATACACCGGAAAACGGCGACGAGCCGGATGCACCGGAAAACGGCGACGAGCCGGATGCACCGGAGAACGGGGAACGTGATGAGCCAAACGGTTTCGCGGGTATTCCACGTGACCGACACGACCATGGCGTTGCCGGCGATTCACCCGTGGCACCGGTACGCGACCCCGTCCGGCGCCCCGAGCCCCTTGGCCCCGAGGATCGTCTCGGCGTCGCTTCCGACGTTTACGCAGCAAGCGGGTATCCGCTGGACTCGAATCATTTCCTGCACGCGCTTGTGCATACCCCGCATCTTCGCAGCGCCTTTCAAACGCCAGCCGGCACCATGTCCGTGCTCACCGGCGTGAGCCTGAGCGGGCACAACTACTTCGGCGAAGACCCGGAGAGTTCCTCGACCGTCGACATCGACGCCTTCTTTACGAGTGCGTGGGTGCGCGCGGAATACAAGCTGTTCGATGAACTTGGCCTGCACGCGAAGCTTGGCTTCGCCACCTGGGACGGCGACATCGAGTTCATCTATCGGGGGGAGTCGGCCTTCGAGCGCGATACGCGGCCCGGAATGATCGCGCCCGTGCTCGGTGCCACCGCCTACTTTCTCGAGGTGGAAGACCCCGACCTTGCGGCCGCATTCACAATCGACTTGAAGCTGCCACTAGGCTCGGCGGACGACTACGTCGCCTCCGGCTCGTTCGACCTTGCCGGCGCATTGCACGGCTCCTGGCGTCTCGATCCCGTTGCCGTCCACCTGCAAGTCGGCGGTGTCTGGATCAACGAACAGCGCGCTTTTCGCGAGCAAGCGGAGGTGAACTTCGACTCGATCTTCTTCGCCAAGCTTGGTGTCGCCGTGCGCATCATCGACGATTTGACGGCGCTCGTGCAGGGGGAATACATCACGCCGCTGCTCGACATCGATCTCGAACACGTCGGTGACCCGGTGGCCAGTGTGGGCCTCGGGGTCCGCTGGGCCATCAACGAACAAATGCACCTCGATCTTGGCTCCGGCTTCGGCCTCACCGACGCAAGCGCCGACTTCACGATCAACGCAGCGTTGCGTCTGCTGTTCTAACGAGCCCTCTTGAGGTCACGGGCCTCGTCCAACAGATTCCATTCTGACCAAGCAGCACCGCCGTGTCGCAGGACACACCGCGTGACGAAACGAGCACGCCGGCTAGGCGTTACATACTCCACGCCACGGTTGCCGCGGTTGCAATCGTGGCGTGCGAGTTTGTGCTCGTGCGCTTTGTCACGCCGCGACTCTTCGCCGAGGCGGACACGGCGCCAATGCAGGCGTGGGGCCACGTCGGCCTTGTGCGTGGCGTGCAGGCGCTTGTCCTGCTCGGCTTGCTGCTCGCCGCGTTTCGTTGGTCGGCGCGCGATCTCGGCATTGGCGGTGCACGACTGCGCACCACCACGCTTGGCGTTGCGTTGCCGGCGCTGTTGTTGCTGCCGATGCTTGGTGTGGCCGTGGCGGTGAGTGATCTGTGGCATTGGGTCTGGCCGCAGGCGTCGCCGGTTGCCGTGGCCGGCTTGCTAGGGGTGCCGGCGGCGCCGAGCGTCGTTCAGGTCGTGGGGATGGCATTCGTTGTCGGCTTGGTCGTGCCGTTTGCCGAGGAGCTTGCGTTTCGTGGGGCATTGCGACGTGCGCTTGTGCGCTGGCTCTCCCCGGCGGGGCGCGTGCTGATTGTCGCGGCGCTGTTTGCGCTGGCACACGGGCTTGCCGGCTTCTTGCTCTACGCGGCCGCAGGAGTTCTCCTCGGTGTGTTGCGCGAGTGGCTCGACAATCTCTGGGCACCGATTGCCTTACACGCGGGAGCGAATCTCGCGTTGCTCGCACTCGGCGTTGCACTTGCCGTTACGACAGGAGGCGCCCCGTGAGCAAGGCGGCAACATCCAAGTCGGGCCAAAGGCAAACGCAGTTGCACGAGGCAGGCTACCGCGCCGTCACCACCTCGGCTCCTACGTGGCTCGGCGGCCGGCGCTTCGCACTGCATCCCGGCCAAGCGCGCCACCGACTCGTCTTCGCCTCCGGCGATCTGGCCCGGCTCGAACGAGTCGAATGCGCTCAGCACCTGGGGTGGTGCAGCCGCCGCCGAGCACACCGCCTGGCTGCGAACCATGAAACCGCCTGGCGCGAGACGCAAACACCGGCCGCACTCGCCGTAATCGACACGCGCCACCCGCTGCGCACGCTGCTCGGCTTCGCAAGCCTCGCGCTTTCCCTGCTACTCGGCCTCGTTCTCGGCACGCTTGCCGCGCTGCCCTACGGAATGCTCGTCATCGACGAGACATGGCGCGACTTGCTGGCGCGGGCCGAATACTTCTCGCTGGCTGGTGAGTTCTTCCTGCCCGGCAAGGCGGTGCTTACCAGCATGAGCACGTCGGAGCGGCTCGCCAGCGCTTTGATCTTTGCGGCGCCGTTCGGTGCGGCGCTGACGCTGCCGGTGCTCGCCCTGCTGTTGCTCGACGAATGCGAGCGTGGCGTAAGTGGGTTTGCCGTGCCGCTGTTGCTGGTCGCTGCGCCGCTCACCGCGATCGTTTGCGGGCTTGCGGTGGAACCGGCCGCGGCCTTGCTGGGGCTTGTGCCGCTTGCCGGGTTGATCGGCTACTGGCTGCCCTGGCGCTGGCGCACCCCCGGCCGGCCCTACCCCTCGCAGGAGGCCGCAGGCCCACGTCGCAGGTTCCGTTGGGCGCTGACCATCTTGCTGGCCACGCCCCTGTTGCTAACCGGGGTCGTCGGACTCACGGTTTCAGCCGAAGGGGGCAACCCGTTCATCACCGTGCGCGACCACTGGTTGTTGCCTTCGGATACGCTGCGCCCCCTCTCCGACGCGTACTACCGCCACGTCCCGCTGGCTACCCAGGCGGTGCTGCCCGCGGATGATCCGCATCAATTTCAGGCCGTGTGGCTGCAGGTCGAGCCCGACAAGCTGGATCAGCCGGAGGCAAAGGTGCACATGCAGGAGGCCCTCTTCGCGCTCGGCTTCGCCACCGTAGCACGCGAGCAACCCCCGCCCGGTCCGCAAGGGCTCGCAGCGCACATCCATCTTCGAGCCGGCGAGACGCACCCGCCAGCCGAGCGCGGCCCGCCGGAGCCATCGTGGGCGTCGCTGCAGCATCTTGCGCTTACAGAACAAGACGCTGCAACGCTGTCCCTCGACGAGCTCGAAACGCGGTTGCTGACCGAGTTGCGCGCTGCCGACGTTGATGCCGGCCGCATTGCCATTGCGCAGACTACGCTGCAACACGGCGTGCCGCTGGTGCTGGTTGTCGCGGCCGGCGTACTCGTCGCATGGCTCACGGCACTCGGCGGCATGGCACTGCTTCTGCTTGCGCGACTGATCCCGGGTGGGCAACGGTTTGCGCCCCCGGCGGTGCTGGCCGTGGCGGCCGCGCTCACCCTGTGCGGACTTGCCTGGTATCTCGAGGTGCCCAACACCTGGCGCGCGCTGACGACGCTTCACAACCAGGATGCCGTAGGCCTCGCCGAGGAGGCGTTGACGAATCCATGCGCTACCGTTCGCAGCACCGCGCTACGTCGCCTCTACCAGCAGCCCGCCGAGACAACCGCACAACCCTGGGCCACCGAAGAGTTCCGCAACAAGGTGCAAGCGACCGCCCGAGCCGCGCATCACAACACCGAGCGCCTGTATGCGACCGCCCTAACCGGCCTGCGCCCCACGACCAACGCCGAAGCCACCTTGTCGCGCAACCTGAACGATCCAAGCATCAACGTCCGTTACACCGCCGCCAACGCCCTCGGCCATTTGGGCACACCAGCCAGCCTCGAACGTCTCGAACAAGTAATCCTAGATCCAACCCACGACTGGTACGTCCGGCAATACGCCTACCAAGCACTCCTAAACGCACCATCAAGACGCAAATAGTGCGCAGCAATTCCCGTCTCCAACGCAATGCCAAGACATCGCCCACGAGACTATTGGGATCAACGCTCGGCGATCGGCGCCCGTCGTCACAACGCAACCCAATCGGCCAGCGGCTGTACATCGGCGGCGGCATCTGCTGGTACGTGACCCGCGTGCATGTTTTCTACTTGCGGGTCGTGCCGTACATGGAACCGCTCGATAATGGCGAGGCGGTTGGGAAGGTTTCATCGTCACTGAGGTCACGTACCGCTTCTACTTCGAGGCTCAGATGCGCCGGCAGGATCTCGAGATTGGGCGTCGCGGCCTTAAGCGGCGTTACACTCTTGCCCATGAGCAGTGCATACGTGCCGGCTGCTTTCAGAGCCGCCTCGTTGCCAAGGAGAAACGACGCATACACTTGCGGGTCCGTATCAACGAGCAGGACGCGGCACCCCTTCTTGGCGAGCACGATCGCGGCCAGGTTCGCGAGCGTCGTCCGACCCACGCCGCCACAACGGCAGGCGAAGGCGGTTACAGTAGTTGTGGTAGTGCGCATTACGTTCTCCTTGTTTCGGGAATTGGTGAACAACTTCCACAGCATAAACTCTGTGAAGCGGTCGTGGGTTGCCAATACTGGGACGCTACTGACCGGGTGAACCTGGTTCGCTAGGCGAACCCGTAACGCCAAAACCCCGTAGTTGCGGGCTTGGCGGCACTAGATTTTCTCAACTCACGGCGTTGGCCTGCTCCCCGAAACCTGATCCATGTGGTATGAGAGTCTGAACCGCTACTGGATCAGGAGGAGATGTCATGGGCAAGGGTCGTCGGAAGCGGCATACACCGGAGCAGATTGTGAAGCTTCTTCGGGAAGCGGAAGCGATGTCGGCTGCTGGCAAGACGGTTGGTCAGATCGTGCAGCACCTTGGGGTGAGCGAGCCGACGTACTACCGCTGGCGCTCGCAGTATGGGGAGATGACGGTCTCGGAGGCGAAGGAGCTTGCGTCGTTGAAGCAGGAGAACGAGCAGCTGAAGAAGCTGCTTGCGGAGGCGGAGCTGGATAAGCGGATGCTCAAGGAGCTCGTGGAGGGAAACTGGTAAGCCCGGGACGTCGTCGCGATGCGGTTGCGCACCTACAGCGTGAGCTTGGGGTGTCGCAACGGCAAGCGTGCCGGGCGGCGAATCAGCCTCGCTCGACGCAGCGTTATGCGTGTCAGCGTGGTGCTCGCGATGCGGCAGAAGCTCGGTTGCGGTCTCGCTTGCACGAGCTGGCTCGGCAGCATCCTCGCTACGGGTATCGTCGTGTGACGGCGCTGCTCAAGCGCGAGGGGTGGCGTGTGAATCGCAAGCGTGTACGCCGGCTGCTTCGGGAAGAAGGCCTCGGTGTGGTGGCGTCGCGCCGCCGCAAGCCAGGAGCGAAAGGAGCGAGTGCCGCGAGTATCGTGCATGCGCCGACGCAGCGTGCGAATGATGTATGGGCGTGGGATTTTTCGCGCAGTGTCGATGAACGCGGCCGACCGTTACGTTGGCTTAGTATCATTGATGAATACACGCGCGAAATACTGGCAATACATGTATCCCGTTCGATTCGTAGTGAAGATGCAATCGAAGTGTTACGCGAAGCGATCCGCGAACGCGGTGTCCCAGTTCGCCTCCGCAGCGACAACGGCCCGGAGTTCATCGCGCAGGCGCTTCAGCGCTTCGTCTCGGCGTCTTCAATCGAGACGTTATACATAGCGCCGGGCAGTCCCTGGGAAAATGGTTACGCGGAATCGTATCATTCGAAGCTGCGTGACGAATTGTTGAATACGGAGGTGATAGAAAATGTGAAGCATGCGCATTCGGTTGCGCATTGGTGGAAGCGTTCCTACAATGAGTTTCGTCCTCACAGTTCGCTCGGCTATCAAACCCCACGCGAATACGCCGATTCGCTGCGTCGTGGCAAGGCAGAAGAAGAACTCGTAGTCCGGGAGCTTGCCTCGACGATCGAAGCCGTGCCGTAGGCGAACGCACGGGCTTCAAAGGCAGGCTTAGAAGGGTAGCAATCGATCGGCACAAGCAAGGTCCGCGCGCCTACCTTGGACCGAGCGCAAATCACCGCGACTCACAAAGCACGTGGTACAGTTTTTGGGGTCAAGCCACAAGCACTGCATAGTAAGGGCGCGGCCACTCCTTTAGTTGTTTCCGCGCATCCTTAATTCATTCCATGTGTTGTCCCTTGGCCAATCTACTTGAATCGAGTGATCCGGTTTCTGTTCGGTCCAATAGAGCCACTGACCATTCCAGTCACGCGTGTTGCGCCGTATAACATCCGGCTTGATCTTAGCTTCTTCGAGCCAGTCGGATGCGGCAATCGTTGCCGTGTCACTATATCGCAACTCGGTAGGTTTGAGCCCGTATTCCTCGGAGAAGTAACAAGCCCACGCAAAACGCTTGACCAGAGAGACGGCGCAAAGCCGTTCGCCGGTACGAATACGGGTTGTGAACGGGCACTCCAGATTCTGTTCGAACATCGTGTAGGAGCCGACGACCTGCTCGGATTCGTCGTAGGCGTCTTCAGTGGCCATCACGAAAAACACCCTTGCGGCACATCCGCCAGCATCAGTGCCGATTGCGGGCGAACTTCGAGAGCCCCCACACCCTTCCGGTAAACAGTCTGACGTATCAGCGAATGCGCTTGACTACAAACTTGGTTGGTTGTGCCCAGCGGCGACACGGCCGAAAAGGTACACGAAGCGATCCCCAATTCACGTACACCACCGGAAGAAGGCAAGCAACAGCAAACGCGAGGGCGACTTCTGCTGCATCGACTCGGCCAGTGTCGAGCCAGGTGTACCTCACGGATTTCGATACGGCGCGAGTGCAGTTTCCCAGACTTTTCCCAGACCGGCCCCGAAACGCCGACGGCCCTGCTGGCCGTAAAGGCTTGCAGGGCCGTGGCTTGTGGGATGGGCGTTACTGGACTCGAACCAGTGACCTCTACCCTGTCAAGGTAGCGCTCTAGCCAGCTGAGCTAAACGCCCTTTTGGGGTCGGCGTTGCGACCGGAGGGATTGTTGCGTTGGGTGGCGGCGTTGTCAAGCTCCGCGCTGGATTCGTGATTGGAGGTGGCTTGGGGGAAATGGTTGCTTGCGGTGGTGAGGTCTTC
>SKZP01000119.1 GCA_007127275.1 Planctomycetota bacterium | reverse complement strand
CGGAAGGCCGCCGCGCCGAGTCGTCTTCCTCTACCGCATCTGGGGCGTGGTATGGTAGCAACGGTGTGATCATACGCGGTCTCGTTCAACGACGGTTCAGGATCTCAAATCATGCAAAGCGGTTGCCGACGACATGAACGCGGACTTTCCGGTGCAGCGCTGGCGCTTGCGGTTTTGCTTGCGGTGGCGGCGACGCTGGGCACGGGGTGTGGCTCGACGAAGCAGCACGAATACCGCGAACTGCGCGAGTATGCGCTCGACGAGTCCATTGCGTTCGAGACCCGTCGAGAAATGTTGATGGCGATGGCTCGCGACGAGGACGAAGAGACGCATTTTCGCGCCGTCGCCATTCAGATGCTCGGCATCCTTCAAGTCGAAGAAGCGCAGCCGATCATGCTGGCCCTGCTCGGCAAAGTCGACGAAACGGAGACGGACGAGGACAGCGAGGGGGACGTGACCGAGTTGCCGGCAAACGACGAGGATCCGTTCGCGCTGGATTCGGAAGGGGACGAAGAACCTGACCCGGCAGAGGAGGCGGCACGGGCCGAGCTTGCCGAATCGCCGTGGCTTGTCCCGGAACGGGAGGCGCAACCGGCGGAGTCGGAATTGTTGCGGATGGAGGCGGTGATTGCGCTGGGACGTTTCGCGGATCCGGAACTCTATGACGAAGTGCTGCAACTGATTTACGAAGAACGGCGCGACCCTTCCCCGCTCGTCGTGCGCCAATTCGTGCAGTCGTTTGCGTATGCCCCCGCCTTTCCCGAGCCCGGTGCGCTCGAAACGGCAGAAGCGCTGTTCAATTGGATGCGACTCGCGATCGACCGCAACGAGGACGAAAACATTGTATACACGGCGCTCCACGAACTACGCCGCTTGGTGCACCGCCCCGACCTCGACGCCACGGCATTTGCGGAATGGAGTGAGCACTTCAGCAACCTGCGGCGCGGCGACGAAATTGCGGAACAGCACCTGCCCTGGCGCCAACGGTAAGCCGGCCGCGGCCACAGCTGGCGCGCACTTGCATGCCACTGTCGCGTCGCGTCGAGAGTGAATCCGTCCGTGCAACGAGCGCGCTCGAGATTGCTTCGTTTGGCCGTTGGGTGATTCGCAATGGCACGCCGGCAACGGGCGACCCACGGGCGAACCCCGCGGGCTTGTTCTGCTTTCCAAATGCCTACGGGTTTAAAACTCTTCTTCGTCGTGGAGGGTGCGACGCGCCTCTACCCACTGGCGCTCGCGTTGGAACTTTCGCTGTTCCTCGTCACTGCGCCGTTCACCGGCCGTTTCGCGCATCACTTCGGCTTGCTTTGCAAGGTCCGATTCCTGCTTCGCTTCGTCCCGGGTGCAGGCATCCACGGCAAGCAGCGTCACCTGATTGTCGCTCACTTGCAAAAAGCCTTCGCGCACCGCGAATCGCTGCGTCTGCAGCTTGCCGGTTTCGTCTTCGACGCGCACCTCGGCAAGGCCCACGCCGAGTTCGGTAATGAAGGACGCGTGCCCCGGTAGCACACCCCGCTTGCCGTCATGCGCCGGGGCGACGACTCGGTCGCAGGTCCCGGAGAAAAGGGGCCGTTCCGGAGTGATGATGTCGCACTGCAGTTTGCCGTGACCTGTGGCCATGATGGGAGCACCTGTGCACGTAGCGTTGCGTGATAACCTACTTTGCTGCGGCGAACGCCGGCTCGACCAGAACAGGCGCGGGTATAGCATGGTCCTTTGCCGAGCGGTAGGGGGTTGTGCATCCGCGCTTCCGCGGGCGCAGCTGCCTTTTGTTGCAGCAACAATATCTGGTCGCAACCACGTACGTAGGGCGAGCCTCCATGCCCTGTACCCTTTTTGGAGCGCGAACCCTGCCGTTCAATAAAACTCGATCTCACTGCGGCCCAACTCGGCCATGGGTTCGAGGGTGACGGCAAGCTTGACCTCTTCGAGGGCGCCTTGCACGTAGCCGGCGTCGACGCCGATCGCGGCGACACCGATGCGGGCGCGTTTTTTGTCGTCGTGGAAGTCGACCTCCGAGACGGAGACGTTGTAGCGGGCGCGCAGCCGATCCTTGAGCGACTTGACGACGCGCCGCTTTTGCTTGAGGCTTTGCGAATGCCGCACGTATAAATCGAGCGTCAGGACGCCGATGACCATGAGCACGGCGAAGCGGCGAAGGCTCCGCGGTTCGGGGCCTTGGCTGCGCGGGAAGTCCGTCCGTCAGGACAGCCCGAGCAACCGGTGAATCTCCGTCGTACCCAGTTCGCCGTTGATGCACAACAACAACGACACCGCACTGGGTGGCGCGGTAAGGCGGTACACGCCGGGGCGCAGCGACGGCAGCGGCACCGCCGCACCGGGCTCGAGCGGGTCGCAGGCGAAAAGTCGTCGGCCCGCCTCGTCGGTGAGCACGAACGAAGGGGGCTCGCCGGCGACCTCCTCGCCAGGGGTCAGCGTAAAGTCGAGGCCGCGATACCCGAGGTGCGCATCGAGCGTCAGGGCGAAGGCCTGGAACGGCAAGGTAATGCGCAACGCTTCGTCGGAGAGGGTCTCGACCGGGGGCCGCTGGGCACCCAGTGTCGGCGCTGCGTCGAGCACGGCGACGGAGCCTTGAGACATGTGCAGCAAGAGCCGTCCGTAGGCGTCGTCAGGCTTGGGTTGCGGCGCCTGCATCGCTTCGGTGACGCGCTTGGCCGCTTGCGCCTCGCGGTAGAACGCCGCCGCCGTCGGCGGGTCGCTCAAGCGCCGGGCAAGCTCCGAGCGCTCCTCGAGCGTCAACGCCCCGTCGATCCAGGCGGCGATCAACGTCTCGTCGAAGGAGGGCTCCCACGCCCGTTCATCGTGGCGGATCGGCCCGAGGAGCGTGGTCGAGGACTCGTCCTCTTCGGTGCCGTTGGCTGGACTCTCCGGCTCACCACCGCGCTGGCGACGAGCCTTGCGCGCATTCGAAAGCAACGACTCGATGACAAGATGATCGGCGAGCATCGCATCGAGCCGCGACAGCTGCTTCAAACGGCGCCGCGCCTCGCGGTTGCGCACGAGGTATGCCTCGAACTGCTGGCGCCGGTCCCCTTCAAGCGACCCGTCGAGGTAGCCCAAGAAATCTTCCAACGGCGGACGCCCGCGCGGCTGCGACGTCGGCGAAGCGGGTGAAGCCGACGCACCGTCTTCGCCGTCCGCGCGGGTTGTTTCCCCCTCCGGCAACTCGGCAGCATCCTCGGTCGGCGGCTCAGCATCCCGCGGCAACATCGGCTCCATCAGCAGCACCACCTACACGAATTCAATCGACCTGGCGCACAACAACAACGCACACGAAGACCACGCGGTCACGCCCGGCGCAACCGCACCACCAATTATGGCAAACCGACACCGCCACGTCGCGCCCGTTCCCCGTCCCGGGTGCAGCCGGCACTTCTTGCCGTGACGACTTTGGCGGGAGCCACGCACAAAGGTCTGACCTCCGTGTCCGCCCCGTCCTCGGCGCTGCTCATGAAGGACGCAATCATGTTTGCCCGAAACTCAACGCACCCCGTTGTATACCACGCTACAACGGGGCGCGCCGAGTTCGTTGCCCGAAGGCCGAATGGATCGTCCGATCAATGTCCGGACTGGCGCTCCCACGGTCCGACATCAAACCAGTGAGATACGATACGTCCCTCGTCGTCAAGGCCGACTTCGAGGCGCTCCCAAACGAGCTCGCGGGTCAACGGCTCGCCGACTCGGTAGGTGCGGACCTGGGTCGGATGGAGCGCTTCGACCAACTCTCGCTCCACCACTTCGTCGAAGATGCGCCCCCGGAACTTTTCAGTCGAAGGTACGTCGGTCGACGGCACTTGAAGGGAATCCAAGAGTTGTTACTCGGTCGCGGAGTTCTGCGGCTTGTTGCGCCCGTGCCCGACGTTGCGCCAGGGCCCGCAGTCGAACCAGAGTTCCGCGACCCGACCTTCTTCGTCATGTGCGACGTTGAGGCGGCCGTCGATGTAGTCCTCGGTGATTGGGTCGCCGACTTGGTACACGCGGATGACGGTGGGGTTTACCGCGTCGCGCAACTCTTGCGCCAGTGCCGCGTCCATGACTCGCCCGTAAAACGACTCCTTCGCGGGAAGCGAACTCGTCGGCTCTTCGGTCGTTTCGTCATTGCCGGACTCGTCGCTGTCGCTGTCGCCCTCGCCCTCACCTTCGCTGTCGCTTTCCTCTTTGCTCGGCCACGAGCCGCAGTCGAACCAGAGGTTGACGACGTGGCCGCTTCCGTCGAGTACGACGTTGAGGCGCTTCTCAACGTATTCGTCGGTATAAACGTCGTCGGGTCCGTACGCTCGAATGATCGAAGGACTGACCGCGTCACGCAACTCTTGCTCCAACGCCTCGTCATAAACTCGCCCGTAAAACGACTCCTTCGTTGGATACGCGCCGGTCGACTCCTCCTCCGACTTCGCTTCCGTTTGTTGCGACTCCGGTGCCGGCTCTCTTTCAAGTCCGCAGCCGGTCACAGCGCCGCCGAATCCAATGGTCGTGCAAAGTGCGAGTAGCATCATCCGTTTCATGGCAGGTTCCTTCGTGCTCAAGGGCCCAGCGGTGTCTCTCGCACGACTCCCAACGAGCCGGTGCGACATCCTGGTGTGACGCGCGGCGGCTCGGTCGGTTACATAAAAAGTTTGCGCGCTTGGGTTGGAAAACGTCGCCGCTTACTTGGAAGCGCCGTCGCGCAACAGCGGAAAGCCGAGGGCTTCGCGGTTCTCGATGTAGGCCTTGGCGACGCGCTGGGCGAGTTGCCGGCAGCGGCCGATGTACATCTCGCGCTGCGCAACACCGACGGCTTTGCGCGCGTCGAGCACGTTGAAGGCGTGCGAGGCCTTGAGCACGTAATCATACGCCGGCAAGACGAGGCCGCGGTCGAGCAGGTCCTTCGCCTGTTGCTCGTAGTCGTCGAAGAAACGGCGGTGCATCTCCACGTCGGCCGCCTCGAAGTTGAAGGCGCTGAACTGGCGCTCGTCCTCGAGGTGCACATCGCCGTAGCGAATGGGCGTGCCGTCGGGGGCCTTGACCCAGACAAGGTCGTAGACGCTGTGCACACCCTGCAGGGCCGCGGCAATGCGCTCGAGGCCGTAGGTGTATTCGACGCAGACGGTGTCGAGCTCGATGTTGCCGACCTTCTGGAAGTAGGTGTACTGGCTGATCTCCTGGCCGTCGAGCCACACCTCCCAGCCGAGGCCGGAGGCGCCAATGCTGGGCTGCTCCCAGTCGTCCTCGACGAAGCGCACGTCATGCTCGACGAGGTCGAGGCCGAGGTGGCTCAAGCTGTCGAGGTACAAGCCCTGAGCGTCGTCGGGAGCCGGCTTGAGGATCACCTGAAACTGATAATACTTCTGCAGACGGTTGGGGTTCTCGCCGTAGCGGCCGTCAGTGGGTCGGCGGCTCGGCTCGACGTAGGCGACGTGCCAAGGCTCCGGGCCGAGTGCCCGCAAAAACGTCGCCGGATTGGCGGTGCCGGCGCCGGTTTCGATGTCGTAGGGTTGCCAGAGGATGCAGCCGTGCCGCGCCCAGTACTGCTGCAACCCGAGGATGATTTCTTGGAAGTCAAGCGCCATGATTGTCGGCAGGCCTTGCAGCGGAAAGCGGAAGCACGTCGTACACGCCGCCCCTTCCCTACTTCGTCGCAGCCGAGCCGGCAACCCGTCACCGTATTGGCTGTCGTTTGCCGCTCTTGACGTGGGTGGCGAGCCGGGCGACACTCGAATCCTAGTGTTGTGTCATTCTCGAGGAACTTGGCTGATGAGCCACGAGCTGCCGGAGAACAGGCCTGCGCATTTGCGGGGTGCGTCCGCGTCGTTGCATGGGGTGCATGCGGTGATTGTGGTGCTCGGGCTTTTGCTTGTGGCGGTCAGCACGGTGGTGTTCGTTGGTTGGGAGGCGACGTTAGACCTTTGGCCCAGTGCGGCCGTCGGGGTGGGATTCGCGGTCCTTTTCGGGGTCTGCCAGGGGCGCAAGGGGCGTGTCGCTCGGTGGCTTTTCCTCGGTGCGCCGCTGGGGCTTTCGGTGTTTGCGCTCGGTATGCTTTTGCATGCGCTGCTGGAAGCGAACGCGCTGACGGCGACGACCGCGGCGTTGGTCAGCGTTCCGTTTAGCGTGTTTCTTGCGGCGGTTGCGACGGGACGGCTGGAAGTTGGTTTCTTGCTCGCGGTGGCCGGGATGCACTACCTTGCCGGGGTGTGGCGCACGCCGCAGGGACCGGAGTTTCCGTGGTTGTTTCTTGCCGGTGTCGTTGTGGTGGTGGGGCTGCTCGTGCTTTCGACGCTGCGCCAGTCGTTGCGCGAACATTTGCGGCGGCACGCCAAGCGGGAGTCGCTCGGGTTGGATCACGCGCTAATCAGCGGGCGCACGCCGCCGGTGAGTTTGAGTGGTGGGTTGAGCGTTTTGGTGGTGCTCGTGGTTTTTGCGACGGCGGCGCTGTTCGTGTTGCTGCCGCGGCCGGAGGCGCTCTCGGAGGTACTGCCGGAGGATTTGCCCGGAGATCCGTCGTCGTTGCGTGTTCCGCTGATTGGGGAAGAGGATCCAGAAGGGGCAGCCGACGGTCGTGGCCGCGACGGGTCGGGGGCGCGGATGGGGCTTGACCGCTTCTTGCGCACCGAAGCGGGTACGACGCTTCTCGAAAGCTCGACTCCTTACTACCGCGTCGTCGTTCGTCACCGGGGGCAGCCGGTCGCGCTGGATCCGAGCGAGCTTTATCTGCGCTCGGCGGTCTACGACCGCTACGACGGCGACACGTGGTTCGCAAGCAACGCCTCCCACGCGCATTGGGAGTCGGTGATCAACACCGACGGAATTCGCCTGCCGCTGGGACGGGCGCTTGAGGAGAGTGGGCACGACTCCCCGCTCTACGCCAGGCACTTGCGCGAGACGCTCGGCCTCGGCGAGCAAGGCCAGGGCGGCGAGCGTCACCGTCTCGCGGTGGAGATCACCCCGACCGGGCTGGACCGCTCCGACACGCTGCCGTTGCCCCGCTTTCCGGTGCGCACAAGCGCCATCCACCTCGACTACAACACGTTCCTCGACACCGCGCGGCGGCCGCGCAGCGTGGGGGAGCCGTTTCCGCGCTACGTTGTCGAGACCTTCGCGCTTTCTCCACAGCCGGGGTGGCTTGACGAGGATGTGCAGAGTCCGGCACTTGCCGGCGGCCACTACCGCGCATTGCCGTCGAAGCGCTCGGCATTTTATGCCGCGCTTGCTCACGAAGTTGTAAGCGAGTGGGAGATGCTGCGCGGCCACGAGGTGCGCAACGACTACGACCGGGCGCGCGCCGTGGTCGACTTCTTCCTCGACTTCGGCGGGTTCGAATACAGCCTGAGCACACCGGAGCTTACCGAGGAGAACGTCTCGCTGCTGGAGACGTTCTTGCGTGATCAGCGGCGCGGACCTTGCTCACTTTACGCGGCGGGGGCGACGGTGATGCTGCGCGAGTTGGGCCTTTCGGCGCGGCTCGTTGCCGGGTATCTGGGCGGCGAGTTCAGCGAGCGCACCGACTCCTACCACGTGCGCGGCCGGCACGCCCACGCCTGGATTGAGGTCTACTTCCACGGCTACGGCTGGTTTCCGTTTGACCCGACGCCGCCGGCGCAGCGCCAAGCCGTGGTCGAGGGCAACGGAGCGTCCGGCGCGCACGGCGGCGACTCTCCCGAAAACGGCGAGGAAGGGGACAACGGCGAGGGACGCGAGGCGAATGATACTGAGTCGGAAACGGAGGTGGCGGAGAACGACGAGGGAGAAGAGCCGCAGGGACCGGACAGCGGCGAGTCCACGCCGAACGGCGACGACCGCGCCGCAGTCGAGTCCCAACGCTACCGCGAGCACGACATCGGTGAAGACGACGAAGAGAGCGTGACCGCCAGCGGCTCGGGCCCGAATAATCTCGTCGGCGGATTCACCCACTCGACGCGCTCCGACTTGTTCGTGGGACTCGGCGGAATTTTTGCCGGGCTGGAGCGAGGCTCCCTGCTTGGGTGGAGCTCCCTTTTGCTGCTTGCCGCGCTCGTGTGCGTTGCCGTTTGGTGGCGGGCG
>SKZP01000228.1 GCA_007127275.1 Planctomycetota bacterium | reverse complement strand
GTTGGCGAGGAGCATGAACTCCTCAATGAGGTTGTGTGAGATGTCGCCGGAGGATTCGCGCTCCACACCAATGGCCTCGGTGCCGGCCTCGTTGAGCACGACCTTGGGCCGCGGAATGTCTAGCAAGAACGAGCCTTCCCGGCGGCGCCGCGCAAGCAGCTTGTCCGCCGCGGCCCGCATCTGCCACAAGTCCTCGACGAGCCAGTCTGGAAAGCCGGGGCGCTCGGGCAAGTCGTCCTCGGCGGAGTGACGCCCTTGAAGGATGCGCAGCACCTGGCCGTAGGTGAGGAAGCGGTCAATGTTGACGAGTGAGCGCACGAGCTTGCGTTCAAGCACCTTGCCGTCCTCGTCAATGCGAATCAGCACCGACTTCGCGAGCTTCGTTTTGCCCTCAATCAGTGAGCAGACCTCGCGAGCGAGACGGGTCGGCAGCATGTGCAGCGTGCGCACGGGGAAGTACACCGTGCAGCCGCGTTCGCGCGCCTCGACGTCTAGGGCGGCACCGGAACGGACGTAGTGCGAGACGTCGGCAATGTGAATCCCCAGCGTGGCCGTGCCGTCGTCGTGGCGTACAATGGAGATGGCGTCGTCGTGGTCGCGGGCATCCGCGGGGTCGACGGTGATGGTGCGCAGGTGCGTAAGGTCGAGCCGCTCTTCTTGGTCGAAGCCGACGTTCAACTCCTCCTCGGCCATCTCAATCAACTCGTCGAGTTCCGCCTCCGCCGCTTCGTCGTAGCTCATGCGCAGCCCGTACTCGGCGACCACGGTGAGCTCGTCATCCTCCGGATTGTCGACGTGACCGAGTGCCTCCAACACGCGGCAACGGTCGCGGCCGCGGCGGCCGTCCTCGTGCTCCGGCGCCCGAACAATCTCAATGTCGACAATGGAGCCCTGACGCGTTCCCTTGGGCAGATCCCCCTTCACTTCGAGAAAGCCGCCCATCTCCCGGGACATCAGCTTCACCGACGGGCCGTACTTGCCTCGTGGCGCGTGATACACGCCAATCACCCGCTGCGGCCGTTTGCGCAACACCTGCTCAATCCGTGCCCAGTACCACGTATCCCGGCCGTTCTCCTGTTCCGCGTCCTCAGAGCCGCCGCGTTTGCCACGCCGCGGGCTGCCGCCGCCTTTGCGTTTGCGGCCCCGGCGCGGGCCGAAGTCCTCGTCCAGTTGCGCGGCAATCTCCGGGTGGCGGTCGTCGTAGATGACGGCATGCACGAGGTCTCCCTCGCGCGCCGCGCGCAGGTCGTTCGTGCGAACCTTCACCGGACGGTGCTGGCGCAGCGCCGGTACAATCAGCGCAAAGTGTCGCGAGGCGCCGAAGGAAACACGGCCAACCACGTCAAGCTTGCCCACGCGCCGGTAGCGGCCGTCCGTACTGGCGACGACGTAGCCCGAGCGCGCCAGGGAAAGCAGCATCTCCGTCAGCCGTTGCTCGTCCTCCGGCTCGTGTGGCGCAAGCCCGAGCACCTCGGCAAGCTCGGCAAAGTCCGGCTTCGGCCCCGGCCGGTCAATCCGCGCAAGCACACGTTGCTGCGCCGCCAAAAGCGCCTCGCGACGGCGCTGCGAACCAGATGCGGGGGAGTCATCCGAATGTGTCACGTCTACCACAGCGTTCGTTTCGCTTTGCGTATTGGTTGTCGTTGTCGTTCGCGCTTGATCCCGAGCCCGGCATCCGCGCATTGGTTTCTTTGCGGCAGTCGTTGAGCGAGCCTACGCCTGAAGCTGCGCGTCCGCGGCAGCTGTCGAGTCCTCGTCGCCGAGGCGGGCAAGTAGGGCCTTGTACCCCGGAAGCTCCCGCAACGCGGCCAGGTCGGGGTCGCGCTCCAGGTGGGCGCGGTCGGTCCAGCCGTGCTGCAACGCGAGGTGCAACGCAAGCAGGGCCGCCTCGCTTGCCTCGGCTTGTTGCTGCTGCTCCTCCGCTCTCTGGTGCGCCGTAGCGAGCCGGCAAAGGTAGCAGGCGAGGTCGTAATACGCCCGGCCGCCCTCGGGACTGAGCGCAATGGACTCCTCTAGCAAGCGCAGCGCCCGGGTGATCTTGCCGTCGTCGGCCTCGACCTGTGCGAGGTTGATCAGCGTCTCGCGTGCTTGTTCGAGGTCGTCCGCCTCGTGAAAGTGGTCAAAGGCTCGGTTGAACCAGATGCGTGCCTCGTCGTAGTGGCGCCCCAAGGCGTAGAGGTTGCCGAGGTAGACGCCGCACTGACCCATCTCCGCGGCGTCGCCGAGATTTTCGAAGTAGGCGAGCAACTCCTTTTCGAGGCCAATGGCCGCCTCGAACTCCGCCCGGCGCATTTGCATGGCGGCAAGCCGCCGCGTGGCACGCACATACAACTCGAACTCGCCGAGTTCGTGCAGCAGATTGCGGCTGCGCTCGTAGCACGTGCGGGCCCGTTCCGGCTCGTCGGAGTCCTCGTAGTGGCCGCCGAGGCTGTTGAGTGTGAGCGCCTCGAAGTAACGCTCCTCGTGCTCGCGGAAGATCTCGAGCGCCTCGTTGAGATGCGTCTGCGCCGCCTCCATCTGGTCCACGCGCCGCTCCACGCCGGCAAGGTTGCCGAGGGCTTGAGCCTGGCCGACCGGGTCGTTCAATTCGACGTAGCGCTCGACGGCCTTGCGAAAGACCTGAGCGGAGTCGTCGTAGCGTTGCAGATCCTTTAGCGTGAACCCAAGGTTGAGCAACGCCCAGGCTTCGTCGCGCGGCTGCTCCGCTTTCGCGAAGCCTTGCGTGGCCGCTTCGAAGTGCTCAATGGCATCCTCGTGGCGGCCATGCTCGGAGAGCAATTCGCCGAGAAGGCCGTGCGTAATGGCCGTGTGCAACGGGTTGCCACCTTCGTCGCTCAAGCGGCTCGCTTCACGCAAGGCGTCGAACGCCTCCTCGACGCTGTGCAGCTTCAGATACGAGCCGGCCAAGCCGCGCAAGGCAAGCCCGTGTCCCTCGGTGTCGCCGGTACGCTGCGCAATGGCGGTCGCGTCGCGGAACGACTCGAGCGCTTTGGTGTGCTCGCCAAGCGCCTGGCGCAACACGCCGAGCGTGTAGTGGGCCATGCCGGCGGCATTCCACGACTCGGCCTGCTCGAGCACCGGAATGGCGGCGAGCAGATGCGGCACGGCACCGGTGTAGCGCTCCAGGTCACGCAGGCACGTCGCCAGGCTGATGCGCGTCTTCGCGGCAGCCACGGACTCTTCGAGTTCTTCGTAGCGGGCCAGTTCCTTTTCGAGGTAGGCAAGGGCGACCTCGTCCCGGTCCCGCTCGCGCTCCACTTGCGCGAGCAGCCCGTAAACTTAGACCTCGCCGAAGGTGTCGCCATTGGCGGCGAACGCATCCCTTGCGCTTTCCAAGGCGTCGGCCGCCTCGTCGACGGCGCCTCGTTCGCGCTGCATGGAAGCGAGCGCCACCCAGGTGCGTCCCTCGGCAAAGTGATCCTTGAGCGAGCGGCTGATCTCAATGGCGCGAGTGAAGGCGGTCTGCGACTCCTCCCAATTCTCGAGCGCATGTTGCAAAGCACCGAGATTTATCAGTGCCTGCGCATGCCCGGCTTCGTCGCCACTTTTCTCGAACGCTTCAATGGCCTGCTCAATCCGCCGGCGCGCCTCGTCGGTTTCGCCGCGCTCGCGGTGCACAAGCGCCATGGCGTTGTAAATGACACCCTCCTCGGCGAGCAGTTGCAACGGCTCAATGACGCCAAGCGCCTCCTCGAAGGTTTGCAGCGCGCGGTCGAGTTGTTCGGCGTTCTGGTAGGTGTGCCCGAGCGTCATCAGCACCTCGAGCAAGGCAAGCCCGTCGTCACTTGCTTTGTAGTGCTTGCGGGCCGCGTGCAGATGCGGCAAGGCCCGCACCGACTCGCCGCGCTGATTGAGCATCTCCGCGAAGAGGAACGAGGTTTCGCCAAGAATCCGCGGCTCGTCGCGCAGCTTCGTTTCGCAGAGCAGCAGCGCCTCGTTGAAGGTTGTGTCCGCCTCGTCGTGCTCGCCGGCGCGCTCATACATCTCCGCAATGTTGCGCAGTGTGAGCACCTGATTGAGCGTGTCCTGAAAGCGGCCGAAGATTTCGCGCGCCTCTTCATACAGTCGCCGCGCTTCGTCGACCTCGCCGTGGTCCCGGGCAAGGTTCGCGAGGTTGCCAATCACCACGCCGAGGTTCGACTCGTCGCCGAGCAAGGTAAAGATCTCGCGCGCCTCTTCGAAGTGCTGCACGGCCTCCTCTTCCCGCCCGAGCGTGCGCAACACGTTCCCGACGCTGCTCATCACGACCGCTTTACTGGTCAGGTCGTTCGCCTCTTCAAAGAGTTTGAGCGCCTCCTCGTACCGCTGCAACGCGTCGGCGTCGTCGCCGCGGGCGTGCAATGTGTCGGCGGACTTGGCCGTGGCGACGGCGGCATTGCTCGGCTGCTCAAGCTCTTCGAACCGGCGGCGCACCTCGCCGTAGTCCTTCAGCGCTTCCTCGTAGCGCCCCTGCGCCCGCTTGATATCCGCAATGTTGCCGACGGTGTAGGCCTGACCGAGCACGTCGTCCGCTTCCTCGAAGCGCTTCAACGCGCGGTCGTAGTAGTCGAGCGCCGTTTCCACTTCACCGCGGGCGCGGTAGACGCCGGCCATATTACCCAGCGTGATGGCCACGTCACTCGACTGCTCGAGCAGCTCAAACGCCTCGAGCGCGTCTTCGAAGCCGGCTAGCGCGGCGTCGAAGTCCCCCTCGGCGCGCAGCAAACCGCTGATGTTCGCCGTGGTGCGCGCCAGACTGTCGGCGTCACCTTGCGACTCAAAGTGCTCGGCCATCTCGCGGTAACAGGCGAGTGCCTCGTCGGTGCGCTCGAGGTCCGAGTATACGAGCGCCAAGTTGGAGAGCACCCCGGCAAGCCCGGAACTGTCGCCAATGGAGGTGAACAAGCTGCGCGCCTCGTCGAGCAAATCCAGCGCCCGTGCCTCGTGCTCCTGCACGTGCTCAAGCCACCCGTAAAGGCTTGCCGCCCGCGCCTGCATGGGCTGGTCCTGCCACTCCTGCGCCGAGGAATACGCCCGGCGCACGTAGCGGCACGCCTCGACCGTGTCCTCTTGGTCGGCAAGCCAATTGGCGTAGGACAACTCCACCTCGCGCAACAACTCGGGGTCGTGCGCCTCCTCGGCACTGCGCAGCGCCTGGTTGAACAGCTTCCGAGCGCGGTCCAATTCACCCGCCTCGGTAGCCTGCGACGCTTCTTCAAGCAGCCGCTCCGGCGAGGACTCGTCAAACATGCGCGGGCTCCTTCCAGCAAAGAACAATCAAAGTCAATCCATCAAGCAAGCCAAGTCAATCAACGTTCAAGCGAAGCGGGAACCCGTCATGCAACGAGTGTCCGTTCTTCAAGGCGTTCTCGTTGTGGCTTGCCACGACGCTCGTTGCGCCCCCTCCACGGTCGCGGTGCCGACTTTTGTGTGCAGGAGCGGCGCACATGAGCGTCGATACATTCCCTACAATCCGCCCGCACCGTGGATTCCGCAACTTGCGTCTCCGCCACCCGTTGCAACGAGCGCCTACTCCGCCCGCGGCGGCCACGCGGCCGTCTCCTCGTAAGCCTCCTCGGCCTCGTCGTCGTCCCGTTGCGCACCTGTCGCGGCGGCGCGAAAGAAGGCTCCCGTGCGTACTTGTTCCGCACCGACGAGTACCGGCGCCTGTGAGACCCCCTCGCGACGGGCAAGCCGCTGAATCTCCGGCGTAAGCGCCTGGGAAATCTCGCTCAAGCTCAACTGCGACTCGCCGGCCGCCTCTCGCAACACCCGCGACAATTCCCCCAGAAACACGCTGCCGGGCAACTGCTCCACCTCGAGCACCGGCTGGAACGGACCCGCCGTCGCCGCAAACAAGGCCACATTCGGCAAGGTCGCCAGCCGCTCCCACGGCCAGTCCGCCGTATCTGGGCCGACCGGCGACTCCGAAGTCTCCACCCAATTCACCGCGGCGACCACAGCCACATGACCCGGCAACTCCGCCAGCGTCTCGCCAAGCGAGGCCACGGAGATGCGCTGACCGGGGGTGTCGCCAAGAACTAGCCAGGGTTCGCCCTCCTCATCCCAAACGCCGTGCAATGCCAATACGAGCAACGCATGGTCGCCGTCACGCATGCGCTCCACAAGATGATGCTTGAGCGCAAGTTGCACGCTGTCGCGTGTCACCCGCGGCCCGTCGAGCAATTCTATCATCCACGGCTGCATCCAGCTTGCCCCGTCCTCGCCCCGCTCAAGCAGCGCATCCCGCAGCCGGGCGACGTCCGCCTCCGCCAGTTGCCGGCCCTGCGGGTTCAACGCGTTGCGGCCAATCAAGAGGGCCAACGACTTGTGCAGCCGCTCCTCGCCCAACTCGGCCAACTCCGCGGCGAGGCCCGCCTCGACGTCCCGCAGGTAGCGCACGAGCTCGCGCTGCGCCTCCCGTCGTGCAAGCGGCAACAGTCGCGAAGCGACGCGTTCCCACTGTCCCTCGCTCATCCCCCCGGGGGTGCGAAACGGATTGAACAGATTGAAGCCCTGGTCGAAGTCGTTGAAGCGGTAGTCGAGCGAGCTCGCGAACTCCTCGACAAGCAACGGATCCACGGAGCGGTGCGCCGTGGCATACACCTCCAAGGCGAGGCTGACATCTGCACCGAAGCGCTCGTAGGCCCACCACCATGTTGGAATGGGCGAGAGCGCCATCCAAACCACCAACATGGGAACGTAGCTACCGCTCGTCTTGACGTGGTAGGCGTCGTGCCGCCGCAGTACCGGACGCACAACAAGATCCAAACCCTGCGCCCAGGCCGTATCCAGCGCAAGCTCCAACTCGCGCGGCCTTACCGCCTCCAGCATGCGGATCTTGCGCACCGCGTCCAGGGATTGCACCGCCTCGACCGCCTCCTCCATCATCACCCGCCGCGCCTCCGGGACCAACGGCATCACCCGACGGTGGTCCTCGCTCGCCCCTCCATTGACGGCAACGCGACGTTCCTCGAAGTCGCTGTCCACGTGCACCGGCAACACGCCAACCGTATACCGCACCGCTGGCTCCTCAAGCGGCTCGGCCTCCTCCGGCGGCAACACGTCCGCATCCAGGCTCGGGATGTTGCTGCAACCAAGCGCCGCAAAAAGAAGTGCCGCCAACGCAGCCGCCACGCCGAGCAGCCACGCCGAACGCGCCGACAGGCGAGCAGATTCTTCGCAATGCGAACAAACCTCCATACTCGCACCTCCCTCCAAGCGGACGCAAGCAAGGCAAATCCAGCGCACACAATACCCCAGCGCACTCGAAGCCAGCATACCACACCGCAATTGAGTTCGCTGCGCCGCAGCGACATTTGCAGTGCATTGTGATCCGTATTCTCCAAGCCCACAGGCTTCGCCCGCTTCGCCCGTGGGTCATACGTTACGAGCGAAAGCGGCGCGCGACCTACGGGCCGCAGCCGAATGCCGTTAACCCGTTAGCCGTTTGAAACTCGGAAAAGCCCACGGGCCGCGACCCGTGGTTGAATCCGTCAACGCATGGGACCCACGGCCCGCGGCCCGTGGGCTTGAAATCACGAATCTCAATGCGCCGGCGGTTTGGGTGTTGACGAAGCAAGACGAGCACTGGGCGCCAACTTTGCAAGGCGAACCTTCGCGGTTGCGTGCTTCGCCTCGCAGGGCTTGCGGCTTGCGCCCTGCGCTCGCCTCTTAGATGAAACCGTACCGGCACTCGCTCAACCCCCTCGACTCAACCTTCGACACGGCTGCGTTTGCAACAGCCAGACGGTACAATCTCGCCGTTACGCTTGAGACCGTGGTCCGAAAAAAAGGCCGTGTCATGGAAACCATTGTGATTGCACTGGGCGGCAACGCGCTGATCAAGGAACAACAGTTCGGCGACATTTCCGAGCAGTTCGCCAACACCCGCGAGGCCATGCACCACCTCGTCGAGGTGTTCAAGCGCGGCTACAACTTCGTGCTGACCCACGGCAACGGGCCACAGGTGGGCAACATCCTCATCCGCGTCGAGGCGAGCAAGGACAAGGCCTACCCGATCCCGCTCGGGGTCGCGGTCGCGCAGAGCCAAGGGGAG
>SKZP01000472.1 GCA_007127275.1 Planctomycetota bacterium | reverse complement strand
TCGCTTCCGTGGCCGGCTCCGTCGGTACCGGCATCGCCGTCGCCTCGAGGTAGCCGAGCAACGGTCGCGGTGCGCGTACCGCCGGCAACTCCTCGCCGGAGGAGCTCGCACGACGGCAGTCATTGCTCTCCTCATCGCTCGGGCCGCAAACCGCGGCTTCGGCGCGCTCCGAGGGAACGTCGACGACACCGACGCCGTCGTCGTTGCCATTGTCGTTGCTCTCGCGGTGCGTCTCTTGTGGGTCGCTCGTCGAGGTGGCGACGACTCCGCCGATGCCCCCGGCGGCGCACGCCCCGAGCAGGTTGCTGTAGGGGCTTTCACTCGCATCGTCGTACACCGAGGACAACGACACCGACGACGTGGGAATGTGAGTGCCGGACTCGTTTCGCATCATGACTCGTCCTTAGCTGATTTCCGAATTCCAGATGGCCGGCGACACCGCGCACCAGGGAACGCACGGAGCCTCCGCACCGAGCACGAAACTTCCGCCCAATGTGTCGGCCAACGCACGACACCGTCTTGAAGCGTAAACCGAAGAAAACGCCCGCAGCGCGAGTTACGCCCGATGAGCCTGCGAGGCCGTCAAAATTGAATTCGTGGCGCCGAAACGCGTGGGCAAACGGGAAACAGACCAACCGAGTCCGACCAGAGCAGGAAAAGCAAACTTGCAGCGAAACGCGCCACCACACTGCCGAAACGAAGTCCAACGATACCTGATCAGTGGGACGTATTGTTCACGCACCAACCGAACCGTCGCATACCGGACAACGTCGTTCGCCACATTGGCTTCCGTTTCCGTGGCACTCGCACCTCCTACGCTTCGCACGAACGCCTGCATCCCTCGGGCTCATGCGTGCAAAAGCCGATTGCTACCGTCACGCGTTGATGATGGTATGATCTCCCGGCCGTTTGCCTTAGGCGGAGTAGCTCCTTTGGACGTAGGGGCGTCGAGTTTGAGAGGCGCCCGGTGTAGGCGCAGACAATGAAGCAGAGCCGTGCGCAGCTGCTCAACCTTGGAAGTGATTTTCTGACAGCTCGTTAGCCGAAAGTACGTATTCATCACGTAGTCACTCGCCCGCAACACACCCCCATCTGCTGTCATGATTCCTGACTTCACTGCCGTCGCTTACGAGGATCTTTGCCGCCCGCAAGCAAGCCGCGAGGACTGGCAGACGCGGGCCGAGCGAGAGGCGGCTACGCCGCTTGCGGAGCTTGCGTGGACGACGCCGGAGGGGATTGATGTGGCGCCGCTTTATACGGCGGCGGACCTCGACGGCGTGGCGCACCTCGGTGGGTTTCCCGGCGTGGCGCCGTTTGTGCGGGGGCCGTATGCGACGATGTATACGCAGCGGCCGTGGACGGTGCGGCAGTATGCGGGCTTTTCGACGGCCGAGGAGTCGAACGCCTTTTATCGTCGCAACCTTGCCGCCGGCCAGAAGGGCCTCAGTATTGCCTTCGACCTGGCGACACACCGCGGCTACGACAGCGACCACCCGCGCGTCACCGGCGACGTCGGCATGGCCGGCGTGGCGATTGATTCCATCCTCGACATGCGCATCCTCTTCGACGGCATCCCGCTCGACGAGATGAGCGTCTCGATGACGATGAACGGTGCGGTGCTGCCGATTCTCGCGCTTTACATCGTTGCCGCCGAGGAGCAGGGGGTGTCGCCGGAAAAGCTCACCGGCACGATCCAGAACGACATCCTCAAAGAGTTCATGGTGCGCAACACCTTTATCTATCCGCCCGAGCCGTCGATGCGCATCGTCGCCGACATCTTCGAGTATACGGCGCAGCGGATGCCGAAGTTCAACTCGATCAGCATCAGCGGCTATCACATGCACGAAGCCGGCGCGACGGCCGACCTGGAGCTTGCCTACACGCTCGCCGACGGCGTGGAGTATGTACGCACCGGTCTTGCCGCGGGCCTGGAGATCGACGCGTTTGCGCCGCGGTTGAGCTTCTTCTTTGCGATCGGCATGAACTTCTTTATGGAGGTGGCGAAGCTGCGCGCCGCGCGGCTGTTGTGGTCGCGGCTGATGGAGCAATTCTCGCCGCGGAATCCGAAGTCGCGCATGCTGCGCACGCACTGCCAAACCAGCGGCTGGAGCCTCACCGCGCAGGACGTCTTCACCAACGTCATCCGCACCCACCTCGAGGCGATGGCCGCGACGCAAGGCGGCACGCAGAGTTTGCACACGAACAGCCTCGACGAGGCGCTCGCGCTGCCGACGGACTTCTCCGCCCGCATTGCCCGCAATACGCAACTGCACCTGCGCGACGAGACGCTGACGTGCCGCGTGATTGATCCGTGGGGCGGCAGCTACTACGTCGAGCGGTTGACGCACGAGCTGGCCGAGCGGGCGCAGGCGCACATCGACGAGGTCGAGGCCCTCGGCGGCATGGCGAAGGCAATCGAAGCGGGCTTGCCGAAGCAGCGCATCGAGGAGGCGGCGGCCCGCACCCAAGCGCGCATCGACGCCGGCCGGCAAACCGTCGTCGGCGTGAACCGCTACCGCAGCGACGAGCAGGAGGACGTGCCGGTGCTCCAGGTGGACAATACCGCCGTGCGCGCCGCGCAATTGCAGCGCCTCGAAGAGTTGCGCAACAGCCGTGACGAGTCGGCGACGAAACAAGCGCTGCAGGCGCTGACGCAGTGCGCCGAGACCGGCGAGGGGAACTTGCTCGAGTTCGCCGTCAACGCCGCCCGCAAGAAAGCCACCGTCGGCGAGATCAGCGACGCGCTGGAAGCCGCCTGGGGCCGGCACGAGCCGAGCACGAAACTGATTCAAGGCGTCTACCGCGAAGAGGTCGGCGAGATGGACGAGTCGGTGACGAAAGCCCGCGCAGCCGTCGAAGCGTTCGCAAAGAAAGAAGGCCGCCGACCGCGCATCCTCGTCGCCAAGATGGGCCAGGACGGCCACGACCGCGGCCAAAAAGTCATCGCCACCGCCTTCGCCGACCTGGGCTTCGACGTCGACGTCGGCCCCCTGTTCAGCACCCCCGCCGAGGTCGCGAGGCAAGCCGTCGAAAACGACGTCCACATCGTCGGCATCTCAAGCCTCGCCGCCGGCCACCTCACGCTCGTCCCCGCCATGCGCGACGAACTCGAAGCCCTCGGCCGCGACGACATCCTCCTCGTCGTCGGCGGCGTCATCCCGCCAAGCGACATCGCCCCCCTAAAGCAAGCCGGCGCCCACGCCATCTTCACCCCCGGCACCGTCATCGCCGAGGCCGCCCAAGAACTGCTGGCCCTACTAAACAGCTAGCCGTTTCGAATGCATGATACTTTCGCAGTCTTCTCCCGTTTCGCCCGAATGCCGTTAACTTTTGGTGGTCATGTTGCGCTCAGGCGCTAGTTTTTCGTAGCCCCGAAGGGGCGGCACGTCAATAGCCGCGGGCTTTAGCCCGTGGTGAGCTTTTCGCGAGTTTATGTTGCGTGTGTTTCGCGCGTCTCGCCAGGACCACGGGCCAAAGCCCGTGGCTATTGAAGAAACGCCCTTCGGGGCTACGTAGTACGAGCGCCAGAACGGTCAGGGAGAAGCCACGTTCGACTCGGCGGGAGGCAAAGCATGACCATTCGTGCGCGACATTCAGGCAAAGTCGAAGGGCGGATTGTGTCGGTGGTCCAACCGAATCGCATCTTGACCTAAAGGTGGTTGCCGACGCACTTGGAGCGAAGCCAATGACCGAACAAGTCACGTCGAAACCGCATCGGGCGACAACGCGGCTGGTTTGCCGAAGTCGAGCCAGACGACGTGACGCAAACCGATCGGTTCGTCGGTCAACACGTCGCCCGGAAAGCTGTGGAGAGCGACGTCCACATCGCCGGACTCTCGAGCCTCGCCGCCGGCCACCGGCTAACGGCTAGCGGCGAGTGCGGGCAACCACGACGGGTCGAGCCGCGTCTGCGACGGTCGCTCCGGCGGCGTGCAGACAATGCGGTCTAGCGGACCGTACTTCGGATGCGTACCCGTAGGCAGGCGCCACTGCGGATCCATAACGATAAGCTTTGCACTTAAGAGGCCGTTACGGCTCCTAACCACGTTCACTGCCGCTGTAACGCCGGTTCTCTGAAGGACTGGGATGTGCGGCCTACCGATTTGCGTGCGGGGTGTTTGCCGGCGCTGGGTGCCCTCGGTTGGCTTGACGGGCAAGCAGCATCAGCAGTAGCGCCAGCAGCAGTAGCGCAGCCGTGGGGGGCGCTCCCGGGCCACCGACTCGGCAGCCGCTGCTTGCCACTTCGTGTGGTAGTGGCTCCACCTCTAGCGTGACGGCGTCGATCAGTAACGCGTCCCCGGGGGTGCCGCTGGCTTGCAGGCGCACAATGCCGTGGCCGGGCAGGCGTTCGACGCCGGCGGCCGCGAGCGGTTGCGTGATATCCAGCGTGAGACGTTGCCAGTGTCCCGTCGCCTCGACTTGAAGGCCGGCGAGCAACAGCGTCCAGGTTTCGCCGCCGTCGAGCGAGAGGAAGGCATTGGTGCTCCAGGCATCCGGCGTGCCGAGTGTGGCGTAGTGCAGGGTCAGCTCGGCGCGGAATTGGTCGACGAAGCGCTCGCCGAGGTCGAGGTGCAGATCCGCGGCGCCGGTGGCTGGGCCGTTGGGGAAGTCGAGTACGACCATGTGGCCGCCCTCGAGCGGGGTAACGCCTTCGTAGGTGGCGCGAAGTCGCACGCGGGCTTCGTGCGACGTCGGCGTGTCGAGGCCAATTTCGAGGCCGCCGTCGAGGCGCACGGGGTAGCGTTGTTGCGCGGCCACCTCGGCCAGGGCATTGGCCGGCGCTTGCGCAAAGTCCGTTGCAAACGGCGGCGTGGCAAGGTCGAACGCGAGGAACTCCGCACCCGCCAACGGAAAGGCAAGTGCCGTGACCGGGTCGGTGCTCGCAAGCGTGACGTTGCTTGCCTGCTCCAGTGAAAAGGAGAGGGTCCCGGCACCGGCGGCCGCGGCGGAGACGTCGGCGGTGACGTGCAGTGTCACCGCTTCGTCGGCGGCGAGTTGCGGCAGATTGGCAAAGCGCACGCGGCCGTCGCCGCCGACCGTGGCGGTTTCGAGCAGTTGCGCCGTTGCGGGGTCGAAGTCTCCCGCCGGCGAGTTCGTGTCCCGCCAGAGGCGCACGGCGTCCATATGCTGGCGCGGCACGCTGCCGGTGTAGGTCAGCGCAAGCTCCTGCACCTGCTGCGGATCCACCACCGCCTCGAGACGCAGAGACTGCACGTACAGGTCCACCTGCGGCAGCGCCACCGTCGGCAGCGCCTCGGCCGGCAGTGCTTGGCGCGGCTGCTCCACCTCCAGGCTCGGCACACGGTCGCGCACCACGACGCGGTCAAAGGCGAAGCCGTCGTAAATGAACTGGTCGCGGTTCGCATACGCAATGCGCACGCGCACGTCCGGCTCGCCGGCAAGGCTCGCTCCGCTGGCGTCGACGAGGCGATGGCGCGCAAGCAGCCACTGGCCGCTGCCGTGGCCGTCGCTGACGGTGCCGGACCAGCCGTGCTCGGCGCCGCCGGGCTCGCTGCGAATCTCGTCGAAGGTGTACCAGTTTGCCGCCGGCGCTTGTGAGTCGACGCTGCCGAGCGCCTCCCAGGTGTCACCGCCGTCGGTGGAGACTTGCAGCACCGCGCCGTCGTGGCCAATCTCCGCCTCCCACCACACGGCGAGCGAAATCTCCGGATCCGCAAGAGTGCTCAAGTCGAAGCGTGGCCCGCGCACCCACGAGTTCTCGTCGACCTTGGGCAGGCGCATCCGCAGCCCGCCGGTGACGAAGGCGCGCTCGCCGCTGAAGGCGCCACGAATCACTGCCTTGTCCGGCCTGCCGAGAACCCACGACGGATCCGTGCCGCCAACGACCCAGCCGCCCTCGTCCTCCGCGAATCCTTCGTGGTACGGGTAACTCGTAATGGTCGGCTGGTGCCACACGACCAACTCGGCGGCGTCATTGAACGGAAACACGTCGTTCGCAAGATTCGTGCGCGCCTCAATGACGTAGCGCCCCTCGGCGGAGAGGTCGGCTTGTGCTGCAAAGGTGAAGGAGTCCGTGGCGCCGGCTGCGAGGGTGCCCGTGTAGGTTTCCGTGCTTACGAGGGTGCCGCCGACGTAGAGTTGCACGTCGACGTTGCTCTGCGGGTTCGCACCGTGGTTGCGCAGCGTCACCTCGACGGTTTCCTGGTCAAGGTCGTAATCCGAGACAATGGCCGCAATGCTTTCCACGCCGACGTCGTCGTTCCCCACGGCGACGCTGACCGCGTCAATGCCCACGCCCGAGAGGGTGAAGCCGGCGTCGCTTTGCAGCACGAAGCGCAGCCGCACATCCGCCTCGCCGCCGAGGTTCTCCAACTCCAGCTCGGCGCGGCGCCACTCGCGGCTTGCGCCGGAGGTGCTCGTCCAGACGTCGGTGGTGTCGTCGTTGTACCAGTTCTCCCCCTCGCCGTAGGCGCCGAGCTTGCTCCAGGTATCACCGCCGTCGGTGCTGACTTCCAGCCAATGCGCGTCGGCGGTGTCCAGTTCGAAGATGTGCAGAAAGCGCAGCGTCGGGTCGTTGCCCAAGCTGCTGAAGTCGAAGCTCGGCGTGTAGAGGTAGCTCAACTCGTTGGCGCGGTAGCTGCCGGTGAGGTTCGTCGCCCAGGCCTGCTCGGCGTGGCCGGCGTGGCCGAGGAAGGTACGCCGCGGCGTGCCGTGCTCCCAGGAGACGTTGGTGCCCTCGGCGAAGAAGTGTCCGTCATCCTGCTCGAAACTTTCCGTATACGGGAAACTGGCGACGCTGGGGATGTGGCGCGTCACCAAAGTGGCGGCGTCGTTCGTGCGGTCCTCGTCATCGCCGCGCTCCGTTCGCGCAAGCAGCGTGTGCGGCCCTACCTCGTTCAAGTCGGCCGGCGTGTCGAAGGTAAACGTGTCGCTCCCCCCCGGGGCAAGCGTGCCGCTGTATGTTTCCTGCGCGACATGCTCGCCGTTGACGTGCAGCGACACGGGAACTTGCGACACCTCCTCGGTGCCGTAGTTGCGCAGCGTGACCGTGACCGTTTCCTCCTCCAGCCCCGGCGCGGCCGGAATGTCGCTGATCTCTTCGACGCCGACGTCGACGGTGAAGTGGCCGAGGAAGACGTCGTCGACGGCAAAGCCTTCCCCTTCGAGCGAGGAGTCACTTTGCAGCACAAAGCGCAGGCGCAACTCGGCCTCGCCGGCGGTGCCGTTCAGTACGACGCGGGCGGTTTGCCAGCCTTCGCTGCGTCCGCTGAAAAAGTCGTTTGCGGCGTCGTTGTACCAGCCCTCGCCGGCGGTGCCGACTTTGCTGAACGTCTCGCCGCCGTCGGTGGATACCTCGAGCCAAACGCCGTCGACGCCCGCTTCGAGGTCGGTGATGTAGCGAAAGCGCAACGTCGGGTCGTCCGTGAACTCGCGCAGGTCGAAGCAGGGTAGATGCAACACGCTCTGCTCGTTCGGCGCATACGGACCCGTGCGGTTCGTCACCCAGACGCGCTGACCCACCACTGCCGAATTGATTACCTGGCCGAACGGGCGGCCGTGCTCCCAGCTTGCCGGCTCCCCCTCGGCGACCCAGTCGCCGTCGCCGCCCTCGAACGTCTCGCGGTAGGGAAACGAGTCCACCCGCGGCACGTGCGCCACACTCGTCTCATACGCGTCGTTGCCCGGCACGGTATCCCCCGGGAGGTCCGTGGCGGCACGGATGTTATGCGTGCCGAGCGAAGAAAGGTCTAGCGGCGCGGCAAAGCTGTATACGTCCGTGGCGCCGGGTCCGAGCGGCCCTTGATACGTTTCGCGGGTGACCTCATTGCCGTTGTGGCTCAAGACAATCTCAATGTCGCTTTGGCTCTGCGTGCCGAAGTTGCGCACTTGAACCGTGGCCGTCTCGAGGCTGAGCAAGCGACCCGTGCGCGGCGAGGCAAAGCCGACAATGCCGACGTCGACGTCCCTCTCTCGCACCACCACCTCGTCAATGGCCGCACCCGGCCCGGCGGAGTTCGGCCCGGTCTCGACGACAAAGCGCAGTGCCACCTCGCTCTCGCCGGTGAGCGCACCCAACGGAAACGTCGCCGTGCGCCAGCCGCCGCTGGAGCCTGCAAAGCCCTGACTGA
>SKZP01000586.1 GCA_007127275.1 Planctomycetota bacterium | reverse complement strand
TGCTTCAACAAGGCCTGAATGTGGGAGAGCGCCTGGTCCCCTTCGAGTAGGGTAACCAACTGCGGATGCTCGACACCCTCCCGGCGGCACGTCGCAAGCAACTCGGCCACCTCGCGGCGGTAGCAACGGTGCGAAAGCAGGCGGCGCAGCCGAAGCACAACGAAAAACACGAGCACCGTCCAAAGCGCATACACCCACCCGTTGGCCAGCGCCGCGAGCGCATCCGCAGAGAACGTCCCGGCAAACCACCCACCGTCGAGCGCGGCAACGCCGGCGAGTGAGAGGACGAGCGCCAGCGGTACATTCAAGATGCCGCCGGCGGATTGCACCCGCTCTTCGAGGGCGAGCAAACGACCGTAAAGGTCCGGATGCGTGAAGCGCAGCAGGGAACGCCCGGCGGTGTCGTGCTCCGCGGCAGTCACGTGGACGTGGCCACGGTCCAGTTCGACGAGCCAGCGTTCACCGTCGGCAAGCACCGGCTCGAGGGCGGTGGCAATCTGCCCGTGCCGCGCTTCGAGCTCGCTGGGATTGGACGGGTCGGGCGTCGAGGCGGCAGAAGGGGAGAAAGAGGTACTCATTGGTGCGACCATCTGGAATCGAAACGGCGCGGTGATGCGAAACACCGTGCCACGGGCGGCGCCAACGCTTCGCGACGCCACCTTTCAGCGAGCTTCGTATGCCATACCGCGCGGTGCAGCCCACGCAGCCCCGGCAGGGCACGGACGTTGTGCCACAAAAAACACCGAGAACACAGGGGGAAGTGTTCTCGGTGCCCAGGAACGCGCCGATACGAGCCGCCTTTTCCGACGGCGTCGCCGGCAGTTACTGTGTCATCTCTTCGGCGGCGCGCCGGCGCGACTCGAAGTCGTTGCGGGTTCGCACATAGAAGTCGCGGCCACTTAGGCGAATGGCCTCATCATAGAGGCGCCCGGCACGCTCGTAGTCCCCCATGGCGTCATACATCACCGCGAGGTTGTAGAGCACGTCGGGACGCTCGGGGTACTGCTCGCGCATCGCTTCGAGCATATTTGCCGCCTGGGCATACTCGCGGCTGCGGGCGAGGTTGATCACGTCGCCCATGTCGTCGTGCTGGTCGTCGAGGCGCACCCGGGTGATACGAATGCGCGGCGTGATCTCGTCGAGGAACTCGCGCACCGCCAGTCGCAGCGCCCGTTGCTGCGCTCGCTGAGGGTCATCGCGGCGAACTCGTTCACTCGTTTCGTACTCCGTGCCGGTCATCACGCTGTAGCCGTCGCCGTGAACCGAGTACACGCTGAACACGCAGCGGCCTTCGTGACCGGGGCGCATTTCGGTACGCGTATGCGTGTTGCCGTCGGCGTCGCGCTCGCGCACCTGATACTCGTAATCCCGGCGTTGCGTCTCGTACATATGCACGTCAAGTCGCAGCAGCACCTCGCGCTCTCCCGGTTGAACGCTTGCCACGCCACTGCTCGAGATGGTCGCGTCGAGGTGGGTCTTGTCGTTGACCGTCCAATAGCCGTCGTCGCGGGCTTGGCGGCGCAACTCCCTTACGAAGTCTTCGCGAAACTCCTCGCGATCCCGCCGCCGCCCTTCCACTTGAACGATCGACAGCTCACTCGCTCCGCCGAACGACATCGGCGCCGGCTCGGTAAACGGGATCCTCGCATGGGGCGAGCCACAGCCCACCCCTGTCGTCAGCAACAGCGCAACCGCGCCCAACGCAACCACCGGCACCGCCGCCCCGAATTGACGCCTTCGACTCATCGACCTCCTCCTTGTGTGTCCTCGAGTGAGGGGAAACGTCCGCTGCGGGTCGCTCGGCCCCCTGCGAGTGCCGGCCCCAGCAGCCACGTCCCACCGATTGCCAACACGAACCAACAGACTAGCCGCATCCCGCCCAAAAGGTTCGGATGAAACCGCTGAGGTGTTACTGCAACTTTGGCCTATGTTACACCAGTCCGTCCCTTTCGACACAGGGGAACTTTCGGCATCCCTCCGACTCATGACACGGATGCCGAAAAATCAGGAATCACGCAACGGCCGTCAGGGGGTTGCCTCCGCATCCTGTTCGAAAGTACAGTGCAACTGTGAGCCGAGGATTCTGTCGAGAGTGCACGTGCCGTGCAACTGCAAGTTCATTTGGGAGCGTAGGGTGGCAAAAAAGACTAAAAAAGACATTGTTCTGGAATTGGCAAAGCAATTCGAGCTTACGCAAGTGGACACAAAGAAGATTGTTCAGGGAACACTCGACACTTTGATCGAAGCGATCGCTGAGTCGGGACGAATTGAATTGCGCAACTTCGGCGTTTTCGAAGTTCGCCTGCGCAAGGCCCGCAAAGCCCGCAACCCCAAGACCGGCGAGGAGATCGAGGTGCCGGCCAAGTTCGTTATTCATTTCAAGGCTGGCCGCAAGATGGAAGAGCGTGTTGCCAAGAACGTCGCGAATTTGCGCGACAGCCTCAAGCAAGCCCCCGTGGACGACGAGGAGGCGTAGTCAGCATTCGCACCAGCCGCACTCACGCGGATCTGCCGAGAAGGCGAGCTGACAGGAAATACCTTCCGAACGTTGTGCGTCACGAGTGAAGGCTATGCAAGGCGGAGACAGATCAGCCGTGAAGGCGTGACGAGTCGCTCCTAAGAACGTGTTTTCATGCGCTGCACCTCAGTGCATCCAAAGCTCGCTACCAGTCGTTGTCGTCAAACCTTCCCACGGCATTCGGACGAAGCCCCTCGGCTTGCTGCGATGTCAAGGGCGCGTCAACAGCACCGGGCAGGGTAGGTGCTCGAGGACGTTCGTGGTGGTGCTGCCGAAGATCCACTCGGAAATGCGGTAGTGGCCGAAGGCGCCCATGACCATGCATCGGGTTTGGCGCTGCTCGGCGAGGTGGACGAGGCGCTTCCAGGCTCGGCCGCTCTGGCTGGTTTGCGTGATTTCCATGCCGTAGGGCTCGAGGTAGGCGAACGCCTCTTCGTGCAACAACTGCAAGCGCTCCTTGTCGTCCTCGACCACCACCACCTCGACGGAACTGCCGAAAAGCTGCGCCATCCATCCCGCCAAGGGGAGCGCGCGCAGCGCCGCGGTCGAGCCGTCGTAGGCGAGCATCACCGTGCCGCCGGCTTCATCCATCCACGTCCCCTCCGGGGTGAGCAGCAGCGGCCGCGGCGTGGCACGCAACAACGGCTCAATTTTCGAGCCGGGGTTCGTCGCCCCTTCCGGAGCACCCCGGCGGCGGCAGCCCATGACGACGAGGCCGTTGCGCCGGGCGGCAACAATCATTTCGTCAATCACGTCACCGCGGGTCGACTGGAAGCGCCCGTGGATGTCGTGCGCCGCGCAACGCCTCTGAAACGACTCCTCGGCCCGCTCGCGAAGGCCGCGCACTTCGCGCTCCACCCGAGCGTACTCGTCGGCAGGCAAGGGAACCGCTACGGTCGGTGCGGTGCCGAGCCCGACGCCCATGGCGGTCACCGGCGGAAAGTAGGTGAATTGGCGCTCGTCCTCAATGAACAAGCCGTGCAACGACAACGAGGCACGCACGGCGAGCCGCGCCGCTGCGTCTAACGCTGACTCGGAAGGGCCGGAGCCGTCAATGAGGCTAATGACGCTTGCAAGCATGGTCGTGGCTCCGGGTGATGGCCGAGCGTTCGGGGAGCGAGAAGCGCTCGGGTGATTCGGTCGCGGCCCTACGAAGAGTCGGACGCGCCGGTTGCCGACCATGTTGTCGGCGTAGATGGTGAGGTTTGGTAAGTCGGGTGGGCGACGCGCCTCCTACTCGTTGGGCGCACCGTTGTTGTTGTTGCCGTTGCCGTTTCCGTAGTCGTGATCCTCCATGTCGCGCTCCTCCCCTACTTCGCCCTCGTCTTCCGTCACGTCGCCCGCACTCGCTTCTTCGAGGCGGGTCCGCAATTCGTCGAGGGACGCTGGCGAGATGGTGGAGGTCGCTACGTACACTTCCTCGTCGTCACGGTAGAGGCCGTCGCGGAAATACGCTTCCTCGAACACGGCAGCGAAGTCGTAGCCGTGCGCGAAGTCTTCGCGCGAGTCGCGCTCGGTCTTGTTCATCAACCTGCCCTCGACCAGGTTGAAAACGATCTCGCCCCAATCCTCGGTGCGCATCACCCCCCAGGATTCGAAGACCGTTCGGGCAAGGTACCCGAAGCGCTCCAGTCCGAGCCGGCGGATTCCCTCGAGCAGCTGTTGGCCGCTGACGTGTCGGTCCTCGACGTCGGGGCGGTCGAGCCCGAGCATGTGCACGGTGTACCGCACCGCTTCGTCGAGAAAGTGGTACGCTTGCCGCGCATAGCGGGTATCGGCCGCAAGAATCGGCGCAAGAGGGTCGTTAATCGTAGGCATCCTGCTTGACACTCTCCGCTGCCGCAGTGCCGTCACCGTCGTCAACGACACTGCGGGCACTCCGCTCTCTACCTGGTAGATCCTACCACACAGCCCGGCCCCGCCAAGGGCCACCCCGCAGGGCGCAGCAACGGGTCCCGTACTTGTCGGCGCCCGCTCACAGTAACGCCCACCCAGCGCATGACCTCGCCCCCTTCAAGCTCGCGGCGCGTGCGTCCTACGCTCGCCTCGTAGCCCGTCATGAATGATTCCGTGGATGTGCAGGTGACTACCAAGCCCACGGTCGTCGCCCGTGGGTCGGGGGCGCAAACAGGGTCCGACCCACGGGCGAAGCCCGTGGGCTTGTTGGTCACCTGCACACCACGGATTCAATCTTGACGGGCTACTAGGCTGCAGCCGCCCAAGCCGAGCGTCAATCCGGGGCGCAGTCTCGCGCCCCGCGCCGCCGACGTCAATATGCATCCGCCAGAACGTGAAGCACGTGTCACCAAACCCCGTCGCGTTTGGGATTCGTTATTTTCCAAGCCCACGGGCTGCGGCCCGTGGGTGGATTTCCAGAGCGACCCACGGGCCGCAGTCCGTGGACTTATTGCGAATCCCATTTGACAACGGGTTTGCACCGTCCTGTACGCACTCGTCAGCGTAGGGGCTCGCGGATTCGGACCCAGCCGGTGGTGTGTGCCGTTGCGGTGTGTGCCGTTTGGTTTGACGGCGCGTCGCCCAGGTAGGTGGCGGCGATGCTCTCCGCGGCGCGGGTTGCGGCACCCGGCGGACCCAGCTTGCGGTACAGCTCCGCGTAGTCGGCCTGGATGCGTGCGGCGGTGGCCGGCTCGTGGATCTTGACGAGGGCGTCGGCGAGCTTGTCTACGGTGCAGTTGCGCTGCAGCCGTTCCGGCACCGCTTCGCGACCGAGGACAAGGTTGACGAGCGAGGCGTAGCGCACTTGCACGAGGATTTCGCCGATCAAGCCGGTAAGCCAATGCAGGCGGTAACCGACCACCTGCGGGCAGCCTAGCAGGGCCGTCTCCAGCGAGGCGGTGCCGGAGCAGACGAGGGCGGCGTCGGCGGCGTAAACGGCGTCGTAGGAGGTGCCGCGTTGCGCGCCTGCATCCGTGGGGTGGACGAGCAGCGGCTCGAGCGCGGCGAACGCTTCCAGCGTCGGCGCATACTCCTGCGGCTCACGCATCGGCGCGGCGGCAACGACGGGGCGCAGACGCGGCTCGCTTGGCTTGCGCGTCCGGTTGAACTGCGCGAGGGCTGCGAGTTGCCGTGGCAACATCCCGCGGATTTCCTTGCCGCGGCTGCCGGGCAACACGGCGACGACATGCTCGTCCGCGTCGAGTCCGAGGCGCGTGCGCACCGCGGCGCGGTCGTGGCCAACCTCGTCGAGGTAGGCGGCAATGCGGTCCTGCGCCGGGTGGCCAATGTACTCCGCGTCCGTGTAGTACTGCCGGTACCAGCTCGGCTCGAACGGCGCAATGCACAAGCGCTTGTCGAAGTAACGGCGCAACTGGCTGATGCGGCCAATCCGCCACGCCCAAATCTGCGGGCAGAGGAAGTAGACCACCGGCACCCCCGGCAGCAGCCGGCGCAGCCGTTTCGCCAAACGGATGTTGTAGTCCGGCGCATCCACGAGCACGCACACATCCGGCCGCCATGCGGCGACACGTTCCGCCGTGTCGCGAATGTCACGCAGCACCCGCGGCACTTCGCCGGCGACCTCGACAATGCCGTGCAAGGCATGCTGCGTCGTCTCACGCCAAAGGTCGACTCCCGCCGCCTCGCAGCGCGGCCCGCCAAGACCGACGACGTCGAGCGGCTCGGCGACCAGACGCTGCAAGGCACCGACAAGCTCGGCGCTCGCAAGGTCGGCGGAGGTTTCATGAACGGAAAGAAAGAGCCGAGACACGGTCGAGTGGCGGAGTGATGTGTTGCTGACCTAGCGTTGCGCACAAGTCACTTGATTAACGAGGCGGTGAAGAACCTGCAAACTTGTACCACCGGAGCGACGGCGAAGGGCCCCGGCGGCTGCGAAAGTGCCGGTACGTTGTCAGGCCCAAGGCGAAGACAGGGTGCAAGCCCTGCGAGGCGAAGCACCGAAACCGCTAAAGGTTTGCGTCGCCGTAGGTTTAAATTGGCAACGTACTTCGGGCGGCAGCTTTCGGGGGCAACGCACACCCAAACCCGCACACACTGCCCGTATCTGAGTGCAAGTCACTTGCGGCAGCTGGCCATCACGACGAGCGTGCGGACCCGCGTCGCTAAGCGTCCCAATTTGAGCGACTACTGGCTCGACTTTGCTTCGTTGTCGTCGGTTGCGCTGCTCAACGTGCCAAATGGCATGCCTGTCCTGCTCACGTTCCTCCGTCTTGCACACTCTTCGCTCGTCATGCTCGAGCCGAAGAATTAGGCATGACACAACGCTAGCGCCGGGCATAATGGTCCAGATACTCTTCAATGCCGTCGTGATAAAGGCGGTAGGTGTAGCGCTCCCCGTCAATGCGCACGTATACCTCGACAATCCACTCCGACTTCGGAAGGGAGACCACCAGCATATCCTTCTCAATGTCGAGCGTTGTCTCGTCGCCGGGCATTTCTGGTGCTTTTTCGAGTTCGAGGAGGTCGCGCAACGAACGGGTTCCCGCAGGCGTATGTACGGAAGCGGAAAGGCGGTAGATCCGGCCGGGCTTGAAGCCCGCCAGTTTGCCGTGGCGCTCGACGTAGGCTTCGAGCCCGTTCGCAACACGTGCGGCCACTGCCTTTGCGTTCGCAAACGCGGGATGCTCCGGCGTAGCCTTCACTGCCCCGGCGTCGACTTCGTTGCGCTCCCGCGGGGCGAGAAACGGCGTCTCGCCTCCGACTTCCGGGCCGCCACCCGTTGCCGCGTTGCGGCTGTACGACGGCGACGGCTCACTGGGCCTTGCCTTCGACAAGGCTGCCACGGCGGCAATGGCGAATACCATGGCAAGCAACGAGACAAGCACCATCACGACCATGTAGGAACCGGCGGAGCCCGTGGCGGCGGAGGAGCCGCGCGGACGCATGTCTCGGTTGCCTTGGCTGTTGGGGAAGTCGAAATGGCGGTAGTTCATTGTCGCGTTTCTGTCCTGGTTGATTGCGCGACGAGCACCAACGGTGTCGCGCTCGTCTTCCATGTGCCAGCGTACCGTCAACAATCGCCGCAAGCGGCAACATGGTGCGGTACATAAGGTGGCAAGGAGCGCGCCCTCTTAATATGCCTTGCGGTTATTCCCTTGCCTAGAGGCCACTTCCCCCAACCTCCGTAACCGCCGCGTCGCGGGTGTGACCAGCCACACGACGTCGACGACACACCGCAAACCACGCCGCATTCGTCGGGGGTGCCATACCGCACGCCTGTTTACACGAACGGTTTCAACGTGCGGTTGCGTCCACGCGGTGTGCACCAAACGCGGAACTACACCGGGGCCCGCATGTGGCTGCCGCCGGCCGGAAACGTCGCGGCATTCGGGTGGCCGCTGCCGCCCGGGGCGACCCGCGGCCGACTCTGCCGGGAGGTACAGTTGGATGCACGCGGTGGCGGACTTCGTCACACGCCGAGCTTGGCGTGCCATTGGCGAAGAATGGCGAGAACGTCGGAGCCGCGGGAGATCGTTTGGTCGAGTCCGGCGGCTTGCCATACCTCGGCCTGCGCTCCGGCATGACCGGCGAGCACGAGCCAGGCGCAGCCGGCCTTTTTCAATTGTGGTGCAAGCCGTGGGACCAACTCGGCGTAGCG
>SKZP01000448.1 GCA_007127275.1 Planctomycetota bacterium | reverse complement strand
GCGCCAGCGGATCCTCGCCGGCCAGCAACCCGACAAGCGTGGCTCGCACCTGCGGTCGAGTCGACGCGGCAAGCGCACTGGCGAATACGTGCCAGCCCTCCTCCAACGGCGCATCCTCGAAACGCGCCAGCAACACCACCAGCGACGACGCATCCCCGGCACGCACGGCGTCGAGTAGTGCGACGACGTCCGGATGATCCGCCGGCCACAGCGCCGTCTCGTCGAGATGCACCGTTGCCTCTTCGTCGGCACGCACCTCCGCATCCGCCACGCCGGTGTCGTCGTCGCCCGCGTGCGTGTGTGAGCGGTCGTTGTCCGTCGGTGATGGCGCCTCGGTAGCGTTTGCGGCCGCTTCGTCGGTGGGCTTCTGGTCGTTGACGTCGTCCGCCTGCGGTTGCCGTTCCTCGTCGTTGCGTGCCGGCTCGTCGTTGCGCTCCGTGGTTGGCTCGGAGTGCGCCTGCCACCACACGCCGAGCGCGAGTGTGCCGAGAAGTGCGAGCCCGACGACGAGCGCGCCGAGGCGTCGCGTGTTCGAGGTCGCCCCTGGCGGTGCCGCGGGTGGCTGCTCATTGCCAGCGCGTTGCGTAGCCCTCTCTGCAGACATCACACGACCTTTGTTCAACGGAACGGATTGCGCCCAAGCCTCTGCCGGTGAAACGACCGAGGCGACGAGACGACGGTGCGAAACGGGTCATCCCCGCCCGGCGCCGCCGCCCGCGTGGGGGTGATGCCGGCTTTGGCTGGGCCACAAGATACGGCGCCTGGCGGACATGAGGCGGCCCCGCGTCCGCCCCGTGTGCGACGAATGGGTCGGGCGGGCACGGAGGCCCGCCTACGAACGTGGTTCCGACCAAACATGATCCCTGCAACATAAGACTGCCCCCTCGCGGGTGCCCGTCGCGACACCCCCGGGCGCGGCATGGTATGACGTGGGCCGTCGGCGGGACATGTTTGACCGTTCGGCGTACTCGTTCGTGGCTTCGTCTCCTGAGGTGGCTCGTTATGTCCGACGCGTTTGACCCGGCGTTGAAAGAGCGCTTCGTTCACCTGCATGCGCACTCGCACTACTCGTTTCTCGACGGCGGCGTCACCGTCGAGAATTTGGTGGACCGTGCTCTCGAGCAAGGGATGCCCGCGCTCGCGGTGACCGACCACGGCAACATGTGCGGCGCGATGGACCTCTACGAGGCCTGCGACCGCACCCGTCCGGACAAGAACTCGCCGATGGCGGTCAAGCCGATCTTCGGCACCGAGCTCTACATCACCCAGGACCACAAGAAAAAGGAAGGGGACACCTACCACCTGCTCGTGCTCGCGGCGAACCAGCAGGGATACAAGAACCTCATCAAGCTCAACTCCATTGGCCAGCGCGACGGCTTCTACTACAAGCCGCGCATCGACTTCGACGCGCTCTCTCGCCACCACGAGGGCTTGATCGTCACCTCGACCTGCCTCGCCGGCGAGGCCGCGCAGGCAATCCTCGCGGGGCGCACCGACGACGCCGAGCACGTGGTCAGCAAGTACCGCGAACTGCTCGGCGACCGCTACTACCTCGAGATTCAGGACCACGGCCTGCCCGAGGACAAGACGGTCAACTACGCAAAGCTCAACCTCGCGCAAAAGCTCGACATCCCCTTTATCGTCACCAACGACAGCCACTACCTCGACCGCGCCGACGCCCACGCCCACGACTGCCTGCTCTGCATCTCCACCGGGGCACTGCTCAAGGAGCAGAACCGCTTTCGTTTCGAGAACGACCGCTTCTACTTCAAGACCGCCGAGGAGATGTGGCAGACGGTCGAGGCGCCGTTCCGCGACGGCCTCTTCCGCACCCACGAAGTCGCCGCGCGCTGCGACGTCTCCTTGAGCTTCGGCGAGTATTTCCTACCGAAGTATCCGGACCTGCCCGAGGGGATGAGCGAGGCGCAATACCTGCGCAAGCTCGCCGAACAGGGGTGCCGCGAGCGCTACGGCAAAATCAGCGACGCGATCCGCGAGCGGCTGGAGAAGGAGCTCGGCGTCATCGAGCGCATGGGTTTTCCCAGCTACTTCCTGATTGTCGCCGACTTCATCAACTGGGCGAAGAAGCAAGACATCCCCGTCGGCCCGGGGCGCGGCTCCGCCGCCGGCAGCATCGTCGCCTACGCCACCGGCATCACGAACATTGACCCGCTGAAGTACGACCTCTTGTTCGAGCGCTTTCTCAACGAAAGCCGCATCTCGATGCCGGATATCGACATCGACTTCGACCCCGAGGGCCGCGAGCGGGTGATCGAATACACCCGCAAGAAATACAGTGAGGAGGCGGTCTGCCAGATCATCACCTTCAGCCAACTCAAGGCGAAGGCGGTGATCAAAGACGTCGGCCGCGTGATGGATATGCCGATTGCCGAGGTGGAGAGCATTACGAAGCTCGTGCCGGATGCGCCGAAGATGACGCTGGCCAAGGCATTCGAGGAGCAGCCGAAACTCAAGGAGATCGAGGCGTCGAGCTTCCAGTTGCGAGATCTCTTCGAGGTGGCGCGGCGCATCGAGGGGATGAACCGCCACACCGGCATCCACGCCGCCGGTGTGATCATCGCCCCGGGGCCGGTCGACGACTACGTGCCGTTGTACCGGCAAACGAACAACAAGAATCAGGTGATCACGACCCAGTTCGCCATGGAGCATTGCGAGCAACTGGGCCTCTTGAAGATGGACTTTCTCGGGCTGCGCAACCTCACGATCATCAAGCGCTGCGAGGAGATTGTCGAGAAAGTGCACGGCCGCACGATCGACTGGGACGCCGTGCCGCTGGACGACCCGAAGCCCTACGAGATGCTTTCGCGCGGCGACTCCTACGGCGTGTTCCAGCTGGAATCGGACGGCATGCGCAAGTTGCTCAAGCAGTTGCAGCCCGACTGCTTCGAGGACCTGATTGCCGTGCTCGCGCTCTACCGGCCGGGGCCGATGGAAGCGGGGATGATCGGCGACTACGTCGAGGTCAAGCACGGCCGCCGCGAACGGGCGAGCATGCACCCGCAAATCGACGACCTGCTCGAGGAGACGAACGGCATCGTGCTCTACCAGGAGCAGGTGATGCGGATCGCGCAGAAGATGGGCGGCTTCAGCCTCGCCGAGGCGGACAACCTCCGCAAGGCGATGGGCAAGAAGAAGGCCGACCTGATGGCGACGTTCAAGGCGCAGTTCGTCGACGGCGCAAAGGCAAACGGCGTGAGTGAGGCGGACGCCTCGCACATCTTCGAGCTGCTCGCGAAGTTCGCCGGCTACGGCTTCAACAAGTCGCACAGTGCGGCGTATGCGCTCGTCACCTACCAGACGGCGTGGCTCAAGGCGCACTACCCCGTCGAGTATGAAGCGGCGATTATGACCTGCGAGATGGGGGATCAGTCGAAGCTGACCGGCTATCTCGACGACGCCCGCGAGTTGGGCATTGCCGTGCGCGGCCCAGACATCACCGCCGGCGAGGCCGGCTTCACCGTCGCCCCGCTGGATCGCCAACGCGTCGAGGCAGAAGCGGCCGCGGCGCATAATGGCAGCGCGAACGGCGCGAGTGCGAAGCAGGAGCTTTATGACTACGAGATCGTCTTCGGGCTTGCCGGGGTGAAGGGGATCGGCACGGCGGTGATCGAGTCGGTCGTGGCGGAGCGGGAGGCGAACGGGCCGTTCGAGTCGTTGCTCGACTTTTCCGAACGGGTCGACCCGAAGCTCGTCACCACGAAGGTGTTCGAGACGCTCGCTGGCTGTGGGGCGCTGGATGAGCTGGCGCGCAAGAGCTACGGCAAGGACGGCGAGGCGCCGGCGGAGTTTGCGAAGCGGATTCGCCCGCGCTTGATTGGTGCGGCGGAGCACCTGCACGCGATTGCGCAGCAAAAGGCCCGCGAACGCGCCGGCGGCCAACGCGGCCTCTTCGCCGCTGCCGAGGATGAGGCAGCCACCGCCGCAAGCCTCGAGGACTTGTTGCCACACGCCCCGGCCTGGACCGACCCCGAGTTGCTCGCCGCGGAGAAAGAGTTGCTCGGCTTTTACTTCTCCACGCACCCACTCACTCGTGTGGCGCATCTGTTGCGCGAGTTCGCCAGTCACACCAGTGCCGCGGTACACGCCACCGAGCCAGGCACCCGCGTCAGCGTCGGCGGCGTCGTCGGCGGCTTTCGCGAGATCACCATCAAGCAAGGCAAGAACGCCGGCAAGAAGATGGCCGTCTTCGAGCTTGAAGACCTCGACGGCGCCATCTCCTGCGTCTGCTTCACGCAAGCGTGGGAGGAGTGCCAGCACGATTTCGTCCGCGAAGAAGCCGACGGGCCGCTGGTGATGCTCGTGCAGGGCAGCGTCGATACACGCGACGAAAACAAGCAAGTGATCGTCGACCGAGCCATTCCCATCGAGCGCGCCCGCGAAGCGCTGACCCGCCTCGTGCTCATCCGCCTTCGCGAGGAACAAATCAGCGAAGACGCCATCGGCCGCCTGCAGCGCGTCCTGCAAACCAACCGCGGCCCCGTCCCCGTGCGCATTGCGCTCTACGCGCCGCAAGGCAAGGTGCTGCTAAAGGCCGGCCCCCGCTGGCAAGTCGCCCCGAGCGAGCACCTGCGCGAGGCCGTCAGCGACCTCTTCGGCCAGCAAGCGCTGCTTTGCTTGACGTGACGCCGAGGCGCCGCTTTGATGGGTGCGACGCGAGTCACAAGTTCGCAACCCACGGTGGCCCATGCGTCTCGTATCGGTTCTGCTTTGTTTGTTCGCCGTCGGCGTTCTCAGCTACGTGATCGGTTGCTCGTGCGGGCCGGAGATGCGCAGGGGCGGCGGAAGCACGGACGAACCCGCGACGCACCCGCCGGAGTGGGTGGAGCACGTCCCCCTGGAACCGGGCACCGCGTTCCACGGCGTCGGCAACGTCACACGCACCGACGAGCAAGCACTGCACGAGGCGGAAGCGGCAGCAGTCGACGCAGCCCGCGACGACGTACTCGACTTGATCCGTCGCTCGGCGCAATCGGCCTTGCAACGCCTCGTACCAGGCGTTCTCCGTCCCGACGCAGAAATCATTGAGGAGGGTTTTAGTCGAACAGTTTCGGATCAGATCGGAGTTGCGAGCGAGGCGCACATTGAGGTCGTCGACCGCGACAGTGTGCAAGATCCGGACTCGGGAAAAACCATCGTCTTCGCACTCGTCGCCGTCGACTTCGAACCAGTCGCTCAGTTGGTTTTCGAGGCACTGATCGACAACGTGGGGATCAACATCCAGCAACACGAGGTCGCCGAGTATCTAGCAGAAGAGCAGAGTGCTTCGTATGCACGGACGAGAAGCGCATGAGAAATGCGTTCTAAGGAGCTGACAGGAAACACCTTCCGAACGTTGAGCGTCACGAGCGAAGGCTATGCAAGGCGGTGGAAGGTGAGCCGCAGGCGTGCCGAGTTACGTCGAGCAGGGCTGGCGCGCTGCGCTCGACTTTCTCTTGCGAGTTCGCCCTGCATGGCGTGGCACCCTTCGTTCGCCCTTTTTACCGGAGCCACATAAGAGCTACGCGTGCGCACGGCCCGTTTTTGCGGTGTGCACCATTGACCCGGCTGGCCGCAAGATTCATTTCATATGACTGCCCGATAGCATACATATCGGATACATCCCTTCATCACCCCGCAAACCCAAGGGAGCGGCCATGTCCTCGAAACGCATCACGAAACTCGGCGGGTTTCTCGCTTTCTTTTTCGCGTGCGCAGCCTTGACGGCGTGCGCTTCACAAGACGACGACACCGCCCCGCAGCCGGATCCGCAGACGCCGCCCGAGCGAACCACGCCGATTGAAGACAGCGACAGGCATCAGACGCCGGAAGCGCCGCACTACCCGGAACCGGAGTCCCCGACGGACGAGAACCCCGAGGACGAGGAGGAACGCGAGCCGCTCTACGACGGCTTCGACCGGTTCTCGCGGGAGACGAGCACGGACGTCGAGCTTGCGCAGCGCTACTTCGACCAAGGGCTGCAGTGGCTTTACGGCTTCAACCACGAGGCGGCCATCCGCTCGTTCGAGGAAGCGGCCGAGCTCGACCCGGACTACGCCATGGCATGGTGGGGGATTGCGTATGCACACGGCATCCACATCAACAACACCGTGATGACCGAGGAAGCCTCCCGTCGCGCCTACGAGGCGACGCAAGAGGCGCATGCCCGTCTCGAGCATGCCTCCGAGGTCGAGCAGGACCTGATTCGCGCGCTTGACGCACGGTATGAGATGCCGCCGCCGGAGGAGCGCACGCACCTCGACGAAGCGTTCGCCGAGGAGATGGCCGAGGTGTGGCGCGCACACCCCGAGGATGCGGACGTGGGGGCTTTGTATGCCGAGTCGTTGATGAACTTGCAGCCGTGGGACTTGTGGACGCCGGAGGGAGAGCCGAAGGGCCGCGCCGAGGAGATTGTCGCGCTGCTCGAGGAGGTGATTGCGCTCGACGAAAACCACCCGGCAGCAAACCACCTCTACATTCACGCCGTCGAGGCCTCGCCGGAGCCGGAGCGCGCCTTGCCCTCCGCGGAGCGTCTCGCCGCATTGATTCCCGGGGCGGGCCACCTCGTGCACATGCCCTCGCACATCTACGCCCGCCTCGGCATGTGGGAAGAAGCCTCCGACGCGAACACCGCGGCGATTGCCGTCGACCGCGCCTACTTCGAGCGTGCGCCGGAGGTCGGCTTCTACGCGCTCTACTATCTGCACAACGTCGAATTTCTCGTTTGGTCGGCCATGATGGAGGGGCGGTTCGAAGCCTCTCTGCGTGCAGCGCGCGACATTGAACGCGACATGCCCGAGGCGTTCTTGCGCGAGGCGACGTATGTTGCCGACTCGTTCATGGTGGCGCCGTATCATGTGTTGATCCGCTTCGGCAAGTGGGACGACATGCTCGAGGAGCCGGAGCCGGCGGAGTTCCGCCACTTCAGTCGCGCCACGTGGCACTACGGCCGTTGCGTGGCGCATGCGAATCTCGGCCAGATCCGCGAGGCGCGGCGTGAGCTGCGCGCCTTCGAGCAAGCGCGTGAGCGCGTACCGGAGGACTGGATTGTGATGCAGAACACCGCACACGACGTGCTGGACATTGCGGCGCTCGTGGCCGAGGGGGAACTCGCCTACCACGACGACCGCGCTGAGGACGCCTTTCGCGCGTTGCGCGAAGCGGTCGAGCTGGAGGATGCATTGAACTACGACGAGCCGCCGGGCTGGATGATGCCGGTGCGCCACGCCTACGGCGCGTTGCTGCTTGCCGAGGGGCAAGCGCAAGAGGCGGAGCAGGTCTACCTGCGTGATCTCGAACGGCACCCGAACAACGGCTGGGCGTTGCTCGGCCTCGCGCAAGCCTACGAGGCGCAGCGCCGCGCCGACGAAGCGGAAGCGACGAGACAGCGCAAACGGGAGGCCTTTTCGCGAGCCGACGTCGAGCCGCGGGCCTCCTGTTTTTGCCACCCCGAGGCGCGGTAGGAACCGTGCCACTGGTTTATACAGCGGCATCAGAAGTCGTTGCAGACACACGCGCACAAGCCACGGGCCGCCGCACCCCGTGAGTCCGTACGAAGCACGTGTGATGCCGCTGTACGACCCGTGCTTCGCCTTTCCACGACGACATTCCGCACGCGTTTCTCCACCTACGGGATACACGGACTCCTGTGCCGCGTCTTGCTCGCTTGCGCGGGGTGAAGTAGGATTCCGCAGTTGTTTTGAAGGTTCGCAGTACGACACAGCGAACGAAACGCGAACACGAAACCGTTCCACTCAACGTGGTTCCCGTCCACCCAAGATCACGACCACCGCAACGAAAGGCGCGACGAGTCATGCGCACCAGTTCCGCATCCGAATGGCAACGCTTCTTTCTCGGCTTGGCAGTCTGCATTGCCGTAAGCATCTGGGGGGTCGTCGCCCTGACGGCTAGCCTCGGCGCCGCACAGGCACAGGAGGCCGAGACCGACGACGCGGCCGCCGCCGGAGACGAAGCCTCTGACGGCAACGGCAACGAAGGAGAGGGAGAAGCCCCGGCAGAAAACGGTGAGCCCACCGATGAGGAGGCGCCTGAGGACGACGAAGCGTTGCCCGACGGTGTGTTTCGCATGGCCTTTGTAAACATGGAGTCGGTGATTCGAGCGTACCCGCATTGGTG
>SKZP01000302.1 GCA_007127275.1 Planctomycetota bacterium | reverse complement strand
TTTTCCGCCGCCGCTCACGCCGTTGCTTGTGCCTGTCTGCTGCACGCTTGTTCTGATCCTGTTGCCGCCGGATTCCCGACACCGCCTGGCGTTTGCCGTCGGTTGCCTGCCGCACGGGCGTGCGCCGGGTCGCCACCGACGCGGCTAAATGACGTCTCCGGCAACCGCGCGGTCATCTTGTAGCTTGCGTGCAAGGCGACGGAAGCGACGAATGCGCCAGGGAAAGAACAAGGCGCTCGCCACGGCGAAGTGATCGGCGCCGGCTCGGCGGTACAGTTCCACGTCTTCGTGGCCGGTGATGCCGCCGCCGCCGATCAGGCGTGCCTCGGGGTAGCGCTCGCGCAGTCCCTCGACGACGCGCAGTGACACGCTCATCAACGGCTTGCCGCTCAAGCCGCCGCGGACCACCGGCAAGGTGTTGCACGCGTGCAGCGTCGATATCCCCGCCTCCAGCGCCTCTGCCGCGGCGCGCTCATACGCCACCGGTGGCAGCTTCACCACCACCGGAAACGGCATGCGCTCACAGGCGGCTCGGAAAATGGCCGCATACGCCGGCGGGTCGTCGCGCACGTTCGGGCAAGAGACGTTCAACTCCACACCCACCGGTCCCTCGCTCCGCTCAAGCTCGCCGACGCGCTCGAACAGCGCCAACCAGTCGTCGAGCGTAAAGCCGTGTACGCTCAACAGCCGCCCCGCAAGCTTCCGGCGCGCCTCCGGCGTCAGCGCCGCATCAATCCCGGGATTCGGCAAGCCGAGCCGGTTGACCCACGCGCCGAGCAACGGCGAATACCGCACGGTTTTCACCACGCGCCAGGTGCGCTTCAACGCCCCGGCCCGGTGGGCGAGCGTAAACGTGCCGAGCGTCGAGGTAATGCCGTCGCCGCCGAGGTAGTTGCCGAACGGCGCAGAAAAAAGGATGCGTTCGAGCGCGGGCCGGTTTGCCGTCATGGAATACGTTGTCGCTCGCAGCGGATGGCGGCCAAGGCAGCGGCCCCTGGCGGGCAAAGCGGTTGCTCCTTCTTACCTCCCGAGAGCGCGGCCGGAAACTCGCATTTCCGTTGTTCGCCTCGACCCCGGATCTGCGGGTAACGACGTTTCGCCGCGAGGCATCGCCGAGCGCGCCATGCGTTTTCGGTCGGGGACGTATACAAGTTTCGCTGCGTTGCACGCTCACCGGGTGAAACAGACCGCAACCCCGCCGAACGCCCGTTTCCCGCTCGGCACTGCCTCGCGGCGAAACTCGTGTGTACCCAAGGAGCCGTGGGAAACGCGCACCGGGGGACGCTTTGCTCGTCCCCCGGTACTCCCCTCGCATGGGTGTGGTCCCACGGGGCGGATTAAAACTCGACGTTCAATCCGAGCGTGACGGTCAGCTCTCCCGTTTCAATTCCTTGCTGCACGCCGTCAAGTCCGCGCTCCACCGCGATCGGGACGCCGACGCGCAAAAAGGCGAGGAGCACGTTCACTTGCCCGTACAGGAAGAAGGCATCTTTGTCCCAGGCGTTTTCGCGGTAGGAGCCGCGGAAGCCGAGGCGCGCCGAGGCCAGCTCAACGAACGGCATGATCAACACCGTCTCGACGAGAAAGGAGAACTCCCAGGAGTTCGTGTTGTTGCCGTCGGGCCATTCGAGATCCCAAAGGCGGCCCAGCGCGACGTTCGTGTTGAGTGCGAAAAACGAGGTCGGCATGACCGAGAAGCCGACGCCGAGGTTCGTCGCCGAGTAATTGAGCCAGTTCACGCTGTCGGCACCGATCGGCAGGTTGCCGTAGAGAAACGCGCTGAGGATGAAGACGTCTTCTTCCAGGAAGGAAACCTTGCCGCCGAGGGTTGCGTCGCTCCAGCCGGTGCGGGCGTTATCCCCCGAGGCGATGAACCGGTAGGTGATGTCGCCGTAGAAAGAAACGGGGGTGGTCGGAATCTCCACTTCGGCGAACAGCGTCAGGTCGCCGGCCCACCAATCAAGGTCGCCCGAGCCCTCGCCGAGGCTGCGGAATTCCTCGGACGTGCCGAGAAAGCGCGTAAAGAAGCCGACATGGTTGCGCATCGGCGCGTAGTCGAACTGGACTCCGCTTGCGGCTGACCAATGCGGCTCTTCGGTGTCCGCCTGCGCCTCTTGCGGCGTCAGCGCGACAAACAGTGCGAGAATGAGTGCGACCGTGCCTATGTGCCCCGCCCGGCCGAGGCTCCTGTGCTTTATTGCGCAACGCTTCGAGTCCATCACTTCTCTCTCCTCATGAGTGGTTTCCGCTGGAGCCGGGGGGGCAGCCGAGACGACGAATCCAGTTGTACCGCGTCCGTGCCGCTTGCCGGCCCCAAGCGCGCCGTGTCAAGCCAGCCATGGGTATAGCGCCGAGCCCCCGTATGAGTTCACCTCGCGGCGCAATTTCTGTCCCATGCACCGCTACTACATCGGTTGGCACATTGCCAAACTTGAGCGAAACGGTCCGAGAAGATGCGGACTTCTCGCACCTCCGGCAAGCCGGTACACTCGTTCCGCGTGCACGTCGCTGCCTCGTCACCGGTCGGATTCATGATTTCAGGGCAGGACCTACTCCTTGGGAAGCGCGCCGTGCAGCTCGGGTTGTTGACTCCGACGATGCTCAACGACGCGTTGGCGTTGCAACAGGTCTCGCCGACGTACCGCAGTTTGACCGAAGTCCTCGAAGAACGGGAACTGCTCGACACCGAGAAGATTCAACGACTGCGCGAGCTGCGCGGCACCGTGCAACGAACCGAGAGCCAAAGTTCCGTGCGCCTCGCCGATTATCTGGACCTGCTTTTCGGCACCACCGCGGTCGTCCACGGCTTTTGCGGCGAGCAGGAGTTGACGCGTGCTCTCGAGGTGCTCGACCAGGCGGACCCCGACATGCCGGTGGCGCTCGGGCACGTGATGGTCGCGTTGAACATGCTGAAGCCGGAAGATGTCGGAAAGATTCGCGGCTTGCAGAACTCCGACGTCGGCTACTGCCCCGCTTGCGACACCATCCAATCACCCACCCGGTCGGCGGACGGGACGCGCGGGGCGGATCTGCCTCACGACTCGAGCGCGACGTGCTCTGACTGCAAGACCCCGCTTGTCCGCGACCAGATGCAGGTGATGATGCCGAGTGAACGGATGCCGCGCGTCGCTGGAAAGTCGTCGCAGAGTGAGCCCATTGCGCCGCTGCAGCGCCCGGTGAGCGGTGAGGTGGCGACGTTCTCCGACGACGCCTTCACCGTACCGTTGGCGCTTGTGGATGTTCGCGACGCGGAGATTGTCGAGGAGGGGACCGAGGATGCCTTGCCCGTGTCGGCTGCCGAGGCGGACGACTCGGTCGAGCGCGCCGGCGAGTCTCCTGCGGGGAAAGACGACCCACACGGCGGAACGCCGCGGCCGTCGACGACGACATTGCCGACTTCGGCGCAACACCTCGGCGAGCGCGACCTGGAAGATGCCGTGCGTGCCGCCGGGCAAAGCGAATACTTGAGGCGGGTCACGCGACGCCACTTCCTCGGCGAAGCAAACGCCGCGCCTCGCGACGGCGACGGTGACAGCTCGGCCGCTGCGAGCAGCACGAGCGACGCCATTGCCGTGTCGTTGCACCCGAGATTCGACGAGGGGAATGAGCCGGCGGTCGCCGGACCGTTCGACGACTACGGCAATCTGCACCGGTACACACCCGCGAAACGAGACGGGCAGCGGGAGGCGAGTGAACGCGGCGGCTCCGATCCCATTCATTGGCGCCGGCCGACCGGCTCGCCGAGCGAGTCGACGCTTCGAGTCGTCGAACTCGACGACTACCAAACGGCCACGTCGCTCGACGACCCGGAGCACCGAAGCGCCGGCACGCGAGCCAGGCGCAACGTGCGTCGCCGCGACGAGGAGGATTCGACCGCCGGCGCCGGCGCCGGCATTGGCGTGCAACTCGGCGAGTATGTCGTGCTCTCCGAACTCGGCCGCGGCGGCATGGGCGTGGTGTATCTTGCCCGCAAGGTCGACGAGGCGCGGCCGCGCTTCGCGATCAAATTCATCCGCAAGGATCTTTCCCGCAACGCTACCTACGTGCGCCGCTTCGAACGCGAGATCAAGCTCGTCCTCTCGCTCAACCACGCGAACATTGTCGCGACCCACGAGTACGGCCAACGCAACGGCTTCTGGTACCTCGTGATGGAGTATGTGCGCGGCGAAAACCTCGGCGACGTGCTGGAGCGCGAGAACCGCCTGAGCGTCAACCGCGCCGTCTCCGTCGTCCGGCAAACCGCGCTGGCGCTCGCCTCGGCGCACGAGCAGGGGATTGTCCACCGCGACATGAAGCCGGACAACATCATCTTGAGCCCGGTCAGCGACGTCCGCAATGTACCGCACGCCCCGCCGGGGCACGCCGAGATGGTCAAGGTCACCGACTTCGGCCTCGCCAAGGAGATGGCCGGGCTCGAGGACACGCTGACCATCACGGGCCAGCTGATTGGCACGCCGCACTACATGTCTCCCGAGCAGTGTCGCGGCGACTACTCCGACCAGCGCTCCGACATCTACTCGCTGGGCTGCGCCTTTTACCACATGCTCACCGGGCGACCGCCGTTTCTCGGGGACAACTACTTGAGCGTGATGGAGCAGCAAAAGAGTGAGTCCATCACGCCGCCGCATATGATCAACCCCTCGGTGCCGCTGTCGTTGAGTTTCATCATTGGCAAGATGATGGAGAAGAACGCCAATGACCGTTACCCGACCATGGATTTGCTGGTCAGCCACCTCGACATGTGGGACTCGACGAAGCTCGTCGACGAGGTGGCGCGGTACGCGCCGGCGTTCAGCCGCGTGCGAAGCGCCTTTGGCCGCAGCGAAGAGTTCTCCGGCAGCGCAGGCGGCGGTGGTGGGGGGGAGCGCGCCGAGAAGGAGTTGCGCAAAGCGCGCGACCACGCGGAATGGCTGCGCCAACGCCTCATACGCCTCGAGCACCGCTTGCAACGCGACCGCAACCTGCAGGTGATCTTGATCACCGGCGGCACCCTCGCGACGCTGCTTGGCCTCGCGGTGGGATACGCGCTGGGAAGCGGCGGCATCTTTTGACGTCGAAATCACCTGGGGGGGAGCGCAGCACGCCAACCCGAATGCCGTTTGACTCTCGGTGATTCGTGGATCCCAAGCCCACCGACTGCGTCGGCGGGCTCCTGTTCGTCCGCAGGGGAGGAAGCAATCTCGGCGCGCGTCTGTGGTCCCCGAGCTGTGTTTCGTATGTCGGATTGTGCGCGGTGATTCGCGAGCCGCCGCCGCGAAACCCGTGGTCTCGGCGTAGCTGTACGGGAGTCCTCCGACCAGTCGGTGGGCTTGGGGGCGACGAGAACGCGCATGCGTCTACGACCTGCAACGCCAGTACTCCGAAAAATGGAGATGCGCGCCACACGTTGTGCCTCGGGGTGCCGGATGGAATCTCACGCTATCCTTTCGACCGGTCATTCGTTTTAATCGGGGACGCCGTTGTTTGGCCGCGACACCGCGCCATTTTTACTTGCGGTGATGCGCGGGGGATGGCGGTCGTCCCTCCCGCGTGATTCAACGGGAGCGCGAAGCGCCAGGACGAACGAGGACTCGCCGGCGCGCGCCCCCCCCACTGCGACCGAAGGCTCGAACCATGTTCAAGCAGCTCAACGTTTCCCTCGAAGCCGTATTGGCCGGCGTGGCCGCCGCACTGTTGGTGATTGCCGTGGTCGTCTTCGTCGGCCTCGGCTCCGGTGGCGCCTATGCCCCCCTTCAAACGCTGCCCGACGACGTCGACGCCGACGCCGAATCCGGAGACGGGTTGCCCGCAGCGGACGAGGAAGAAGAGATCCGCACTCGCGATGAGCAAGACGACTCGCAGTCGCGCGCGAACGGCCCTGGCGGGTCGCGACCGCACCCGAGGGAAATGACCCGGCACACCGACAACGACGACTCCCCCCGCGCACAGCGGGATCCCCAGCGGGAGGGCTTGCGGCAGGCGCGGACACGGCTGCTCGACGACGAGCGGATTGCCTGGCCGGACTACCCGCCGCCGGAACTCGAGCCGAGCGATGACTTGCAGCGCCCCCGTGGCGAGCACTTTCTGGACGGCACCCTCACGGACGACCGCGGACGCGGCCTCGACACGGCACAGGTACACTGGCGCCCTGGCGCCGAGAACGGGGACGAGGAGGAGAAGGAAGCCGTCGACGAACCGCTGGCCACGGTGCTGACCCACGACGCGGGCGTCTTTCAGTTTCGCGAGTTGCCGGCGACGCCGCTGAACATCTGGAGCCGTGCGCCGCATCATCTGCCGGCCCGTGCCGAGGGGGTCGTACCCGGCGACCTCGAAGAGGTATCACTCGAGGCCCCTCGCTTCGGCGTGCTTGTCGGCCGCGTCTTGGGCAGCGACGGCGAGGCGATGCGTGACTTCACTGTCAGCTTTCGCTACCTCGGCGAGGGCCGCGCGGCGGTTGCCGACACCGAGGAGTTGCGGGAGGCGGGCGAGCCGATCTTTTCCGACCCGTTCGACCCGCAGCCGGACAGCATCTTTCGCTACACCTTTCGCGACGTGGAGAGCGGCCGCTTCGCCGTTTACCTCGGCGTGGGCCGCTTCGAGGTACATGTCCACAGTGTGGACTCCGAGCCGCGCAACACGGTGTTGATTACCGAGGCCGACGAGGTGCATGAGGCGACCTTTCGTCTCGCTCAGCGCACCACGATCGAAGGGCACGTCTACCTCGACGACGACCACCAGTATCCCTCCGTCGCCGGTGCCATGGTCAGCATCCGCGACGCACGCGGCGGCGAGTTGACCAGCCGCGGCTTGAAGACCGACGACGAGGGCCGCTTCGAGGGGGTTGTGCGCTACCAGGGCGAAGCGAAGGTGATCATCAATCACATGAGTTACGACCCGCTGACCGAAACCATTGACATTGCGCCCGGCGGCACGCAGGTCGTTGAGTTCGGACTCTCGCCGGGCAAGATGGTCACCGGACGGGTCACCGACACCGAGGGCAGCCCCGTCGAAGACTTGGTGGTCTGGGTGCGGCCGCGCGACGCCGAGCCCGTTCCGCGAGGCATGGGTCAACCGCGGCCGGGCGAGCTCGGTCGGCACGGACTCGTGATTGGCGACACGACGGACGAGAACGGCCGCTTCCGCGCCTACGGGTTGGAGCCGGGGGAGTGGGTGCTCGTTACCGAAAACGCCCACGGCTACTACGAAACGCACATCCCGTTCGAGATTGCCGAAGGGGCGCGCACAACCGAGGTCAATGCGCGACTGAGTCGCGGCGTCAACGTCAAGATTGCCGTCGAGGTCCGCAACGGCCGCCTCCCGGAAGGTGCCGCCGTGTTCTTGCAACGTGAGGAGGATACCGGGGCGGCTCTGCGCGAGGCGGCGGACGACCCCGACTACCGCTACAGTCCGGCCAAACCGTTTTATACCGAGTGGACCCAGGAGACAGGCGTGCGAACGGTCGTGCTCGAGGGGGTCTACCCCGGCACCTACCGCGCCCGTGTGACCCACGACGCGGTGCTTGCCAACCAGGAAAAGGTCACCATCTCCGAGGCCCCGCTCGAGCAGTCGCTGACGCTTCACGTCGAACTCGGCGACACGCTCACCGGTGTGGTACGCAACGCCGACTACGAGCCGGTGCCGGCCGCGCGCGTCACCTGGCGCTCGTTGCGCGACCCAGATGCGGCCCAGCGGACCCAGTCCGACGAGGAGGGACACTTCGAGATTGCCGGCGTGGTCCGCGGCCCGAGCTTGCTTGTCGTCGACGCGCAAGATTACCGCGAGTATACGCGCGAAGTCGAGATTGGCGCCGAGGTGCCGCACGTCGAGGTCGAACTCGACGCGGGGGCGACGCTTGTCGGCCGGGTGCTGACGCCGGATAACGACCCCGCACCGCGCGGCCAGGTGGTCTTGTACCATCGCGACGGCGGCGGGGGCATTGAGGACGAGCGCCTGCCCGAGGGGGTCGTGCTCGGCCGGCGCGGTCCCGTCGTCGGCACGGTTCGCGACGGCGAGTACGAGCTTACCGGCTTGGAGCCGGGCGAGTATGACGTCGAGATCCGCGGGACGGAATACTACTGGCCCCACGGTCGCACCGTTTACGTCGCCACTCCGGAGACGGAGCACGACTTCCGGCTTGAACGCGGCGCTCGCCTGCACGGCAGCGTGACTGGCCCCGACGGC
>SKZP01000285.1 GCA_007127275.1 Planctomycetota bacterium | reverse complement strand
CGTCGTCGTCGCGCCACATCAAGGCGACGGCGCGCGGCCGAGCACTGTATACGCCCAGGCTGAACGGTTTATTGACGCGATGTCGGGTGTCGCCGCGGTGCGTCAGTGACAGCTCGCGCCGTTGCTCCCCTCGGGCGATGCGCTCGTCCAACTGCGCGGTCAACTGAATCCACCCCGGCAGCGACAACCGGTCAATCTCCGCTTCCACGGCCCGGCGTGCCGGCACCTTCAACGTGTCGCGGTGCGCATCCAAGAGCCGCTGCAGCGTCAGCCGTGCCGCCGCCTCAATGCCGGCCTCGGCCTGCAAGTCCGCAAGCCGCCGGTAGTCCTGCGGCGTGCCGCTTTCATGAACGACGCGTGCCTGCGTCAGCCGGGCGAGCTCCGCCTCCCCTTGCGCTTCATACGAGTTCGCCAACTCGCGAAGGCGGTCGAGCCACGACTCTCGCGCCGCCGCATCCTCCGGCGGGTCCGGCCGCTCTCGCTCCAACGCAAGCAGCGCCCGGTGCGGAAACACCCGCTGCGCCGGCACACGGACACGCACCCACGCCTGAACGTGCGCCTCCTCGTCGCGGTCTTCCGCCGCAAGCGGCGCCGTCGCGGTTCGCGCCGCGGAGATCTCGCCGATTCGTGCCGCCGCCTGAACCAGCGTGCGACCGTGCGACGTTCGCGCCTCATATACGTCGTCGCTGCGGAATTCTTGTCGCGATTCGATAACGAACTCCGACTCGATCAAGCTCAACCGCAAGTGCGCAACCTGCCCGGCGGCCGCATTGCGCGCTGCCTCGACGGCCGTGGCCTCGTCCGGACCGACGCCATGGGCATGCGCAATCACCTGCCCATCCCGCTCCTCGACAATACCGCCCCACCAATCCGGCGCCGTGACCCGGCTACGGTGGGCGGCCTCGTTTCCCCGCGCCTCCGCAGAGCCCGGGTTTTCCTCCGCGCGCCCCTCGGTCGAATCCTCCACATCCGTGGTCTGCCCACAGCCCGCGAAAACCAGCGCAACCACGCCAAGAAGGACCGCCCCACAAAAAAAGGGGGCGCGCGAACGATGAACCAGATTCGTGCACATGCCCATAATTAACGGCAACGTTGAGTAACGGTGGCGCTCAGCGGACTGAGGACAAACTCGCAAACTGGGAGCCCCGAAGAGGCGGCAGCCGGCAGCCCCTGGGTTTCGGGGGCTGGCGCACAACTGCCATCACACATCCTGTCTTAGCGTACATCACCCAGGTCTGCTGGCAAGACACTTGTTTAGCGACGACCCGAAGGCGCAGCAAAGTAGAGGGGGGTCGCGTTTGCGCCTTCGCGCAGTGACGTCACACACAAGGGTGTTGCGCCCGGCAAAGGTCGACTCCACTCCAAGACCGCAACGCGGCGGCGCACGCCGCGGGTGCCTCGCAGCTGGACATGCTCTCCCGCCGATCTGGTACAATTGGCCAGCTTGTATACGCCAACCTCCTGGCGCATACGCTTCCTTTAAAGTCTGTGATGATGATGAGTCCGATGAACACTCATTTCCTTTGCCGTTTTTCCGTATTGTTGCTCACGCTGCTGGTCGTCGCAGCCTGCTCGTCGTCGGATTCCTCGGGCGATGAAAACGGGTTAACGGAGCGCGAGCGCGAGACGAAAGAGGTTCGCGAACGGGCCGAAAATCACGACAAGGAACGTGACAGGTCGGAGGAGACGCCACGGATTGCGCTGGATGTGCCGGCTACGCGGGTCGAGCGCACGCAGTCGATCGGCGGGGCGCATTATGTGCTGATTGTGCTCGCGGATACCTACGCGACGCTCGGCGGGGCCTGGTCGCTTGCGGAGCCGGCCGAGACGGTGCTTGAGAAGCTTCGCGACACCTTCACCGAGACGCTCGGCGTGGCCGAGGAAAACGTGGTCGTGCTACGAGGCAGCGACGTCACTCCCGGTGCGGTGCGCGCAACGCTGGTCAACTCGATCGCGCGGCGCATCGAGGGCTCAGGCAACACGCTTTCGTTGTACTGGTTCGGCCACGGTGCAACGTTTGATCGACAGGTCCACCTCTTTCCGCACTACGCCGAGGTCGACGGCGACCGCTACAGCGGCACCGTTTCGCATCGCGAACTCGGCGACTGGCTGACCCAGGTGCGCCACCGGTTGCGCGACAACGACGCCGACGCCCGCATCCTCTCGGTGATCGACGCCTGCCGCGTTCCGGTGCAGGCCTACACCGGCAAAGCCGCATCGCTGAAGCCGGTTTCCGACGTCGACATCTTCTCCGCCACGGACGGCCAGTTCGCGCAGGTCGGCGTGTTCACCGACGCCTTCACCTCGGCGATCGAGGCGGAATCCCGCGAAGAAAGCATCTGGCTCGACCGCGTCTTCAACCTCACCCAGGAAGCGGTCCGCAACGCCACCAGGAGCGAGCAAGTGCCGGAGATCGTGCAGGGCAACGACGCCCGCTTTGCGCTTCGCTCCGCCGAGGGGTTCGGCCTGCGGGTGACTGCGACGGACGCGACCACCGGCCAGCCGATCGAGCGTGCGCACGTAACGCTCAACGACCGCACCCTTGCTGCGCCGGCGGTCTTCGACGGGTTGCAGCCGAGTACGTACTACCTGCAAGTGCAGGCGCCGGGCTATTTCTGGCGTGTCGAACAACGCGAGATCGCGGAAGCGGAAGCCGGCGCAACGATTGAGGTGCCGTTGGCGCGGGAATACGTCGTCGTCGAGGGAAACCTCGAAAACCGACACGGAACGCAGGTGCGGGTCGCGCTCAACACCACCGACCGCAGCGGCGTCGTCCGCGGCGTCCACAACCTCGAAGACACCGTCACGGGCTCCGGCCGCTTCGAGCTGCGCTTGCCGCGGCTGCCGCAACACGCGACGCTACACGTCAGTGCCGCCGACGGTCGTTTGCTAAGCGAGCCACGCCTTTCGCAAGCGCACGATCGCTTCGACGAGCTCGAGGTCACCGTCACCGACAACGGCCGCCCCGTTGGCACGCTCGACCAACCGATCTCGCTACGCCGGCTCACCCTCGGCACCCTCGACATCTCCGCGGCCGCCGAGGCCCGCAGCGTCGGCGACGTCGGCACCGGGCTCACCGTCGGCGAGTTGACCTTCCCGGAGATCGCCTTCACCAGCCGCCACGGCGAGACCGCCTACCGCGAAGCGGTGCGCCAAGCGCGCGCCGGCAACTTGCAAGCGGCAGACCGGATGCTGCAAGGGGTCATCCTCGGTCGCGGCACCGACGACGAGGGCACTCGCAAACTGGAACTCTTTCGCGAAGAGGTGATCATCCAGCAGGTGGTGCAGCAATACGAGAGCGAGCCGGAGGCGGCTCGGCAAGCGTTGCACCGCGCGTTGCGCGACGACGACTTCGTCACGAAGCGCCGCGAAGCGTCGACGCAACTGATTCGCTGGCTCGGCACATACGCCACGGACCTCAAGCAACGCGGGAAGTTCGCCCCAGCGGTCGAGGCGCTTGACGTGGCGAGCACCTATGCGGATCAGGTTGACGAAGCGCTTGCCGGCGCACTGCATGCGCAGCGACGCCGCACAATGGTGGCGCATGTGGATGCAGCGATCGGCGCAGCGTTGGAGAACGACCACTGGGCGGACGCGGAGCGACTGCTTCGAACGGCGAGGGACGCCTACCCGAACGAGCCCGAGCTGGAACGGCTCGCCGAGACACTGCAACGAGAAGCCGGCATGAGCACCGCCGCCCGGGCGGCAATGGCCGCTGCGGACGACGCCTTCGCCACCGGGGATCTCGACGCCGCCGAAGCCGGGTACCTCGCCGCGCTGGCAGATGCGAACGAGCATTACCGCACGCGCTTGGCACCGCAACTCGAACGCGTGCACACCTTGCAGTTCGAGCGCCACTACCGCACGGCAAGCGAGCGCCAGATTTCCGGAGACCGCCCCGGCGCCCTACGTTATTACTTGCGCGCCCTGCCCTACGGACCGGCGTTCGTCGAGCCGTTGTTGCAAGACTTCTCCGAGAGCGACCCTGACTTGCAACCGGTGTGGAACGAGTTCCGTGAACGTTTGGTGACCTGGCAAGCGTGGAACGAGGCACACCAGGAGGCAACGGTCGAGTCCTACTCGTCTTTCGTGGACCGCTACGGTAGCAGCCCCTTTGCGGCGGAGGCGCTAGCTGCCCTGGAGCGGGCGCATGCCGAAATGGAAAGACGCGAGTCGAAGGTGCGCGACTTGCTCGAGCGCTTGAGTGATTGGTTGCCCGAATGGGTTTACGCCGCTGCCGTGAGTGATGAGGCGTTTTTGGGTGTCGGCGTAGCGGACGCTTGCCTAATGGAGTCTCGGCGGTCGAAGGAAGCGGCGGCGGCCGCGGCACGCGAACAATTGGCTGCGTCCGTTCGTGCCGCCGTGCGCGCCGTGTTGCAGCGGTACTCCGAGTCGGTCTTGCCCGCAAACGGAGATCTCGTTGAGCAGCTTTCGCACGACGTTTCGAAACAGGTGGTCGAAGATCTTCAACTGCTACGCCAGGGGGTCGACGTAGCTTCGGAGCTCATATATGACGCGACGAATGGTTCGCTCGTTGTGTTCGTCCGTGTAAAGGTCAGCTTCGAAGACGTCGCCCAGGCCACTACCCAAGAATTGGCACGGCGTATCCAGACCGTGCGGGAACGCGTGCAAGAACTCGGTCGGGGCGCCTTCGAGGAGATTCGCGAAGTGACGGAGTCGGTGGCCGAAGAGTGGGCGCACGACCTCCTGGTACCGCGCGGGGCGAAACGGTAAGTAAACGAGAAGCGGCCGGCAGCGGGCAACTCCCCGCGAGCCTTTTGACGCCTTTGAGACGAAACATGCCGTTCGCGTTTATCCCGAGTTGGATTCCGCCGGTGTTTGCGTTGCTGCGCCTGAAGCGGGTGTGGCTTCCGCTGCCGGTGTTGTTGCTGTGGCCGCTTTTGCTCGTTGCGTGGCTGCTGTTTGGCGTGGGGCTGGTCGTGATGCCGCGCGCGCCGGGGATGGTGGGTTCCCGTGGCCGCTTGCGAATGTGGTGGCGTTTGTGGTGCGTGCTGGGGGCGCTGCGCGGGTTGAGCATTCAGGTGCGCACGGCCGCAAACGGCGTCGCCGGGGACAAGCTGCGCCACGTCGAACCTTCCGCGCGCGGCGGCGGGCGACCTGCAAGCCCCGCACGGTCACGGCCGACACGCTTCACGCTTTGGGTGATCTGACCCGCACCCGGGCTCGGCCACCAACGCTTTGCCGGCACCGCGCCTACGCGTTTTTCCTTTTCTCTTTGCGTGCGCTCATCCGTGGCGGCCGGCTCGGCGAGCGCGGCACGCGACTCGGCGGCTTTACTTCTTTGCGCGGCCGTGGCTCGACAAGTTCCCCGTGCGAGCCCGTTTCGGTGAGCCGGATCTTTTCCACCTTGCCGTCGGGGCGGAAATAGTAGCGCTCGCGCTCATCCTTCAACGCCGGCACGTAATGGCCGCGGATGTCCTCATATAGCTGCACGGGGATCAGTTCGTTGTAGCCGTGGTCGCTGCCGCGCTCGACGACGTCGACGAGGCGGTGCTCCTTGCCGATCAACACGTGCTCCCCTCGGTCGTCGCGGTAGCCGACGAAGTAGCGGTCCTCCTCGCAGAGGTAAACGTCGGCGTCAAAGCAGAGCAGTCGGTCCTCGACCTCTTCGTAGACGTTGTCGCCGACGATGCGCAGCACCTTGTCGTGGTGGCCAATGGCCTTACGGGCCGCGAAACGGTCCGGCGTGTGCACGAGCACGAGCGGCCCGTCCATGCGGTCGATCCACTCGTAATCCGTGTGCACAATGCTGCGAAACGGCGCGACGTCGTGGAACACGACCCCGTCGCGGTAGACCTCTTCCGTTTCCTTGAGCCGCGCCTGCGACCACATTCGCTCGACGAAGTCGTTGATATCCCCTTCGAGCACGGCCGCCTCGGCGAACTGCGTTGCGCTCATCCCGCCACGGCTGGGCTCGAGCAGCGTCTCGGCCAGTTCACTGAAGAGGTCGGGGTTGAAATTCGTGTCGGAAGAAAAAATGACTCGTTCCGTTTGCGTTTCGAACACAACGCCGATCACTTCCATGCCGTGCCAGGCGTGGCAGCGCATCGCGCGGATGCGCAGGCCGTTTCGGGCGTCTTCGTAGGTTGCCGGAGCGTCGTGATAAAAGGTGCGAGAGGTGTCGCCGTAGTAGTGCGCCGGCTCTACCCAGTGTTGCGCGTGCGGATCCCGAAAGAGCATGCGCTTCGAGCCGGTCTGCGGATGCACGACGACTTTGGCCTGCGCGGCCGGCACGGGCGAGCCCGACTCATCGACGACGGCAGGTCCGTCGGAGATACGGAAGCGCGCACGCGGGCCGATCGGTTGCGCGTCGAAGTAGGCGTCGAACGGCAGGTCGACAATGCGCCGACTGTCCACGGAGAGCGAGCTGCCGAGCGCGTGGGTCAACGCCGTGCGGACTTCGTCGAGCAGCGTCTCGCTGGCAAGGAGCAAGGGCCGCGGCGCGTCACGGCAAACGTAGAAGCGGTAGAGCGCGAAGTCGCTCAACCAGCGCATATGATCGTCGTGCGAGTGAGTGACAATCACGCCGGTGATCTCGGCAATCTCTTCGCGGCTCAGCAAGTGAAAGATCGGCGCGCCAATGTCGACGAGCCACGTCGCCGAGCCGGCGCAAACGCGAAAGCAGTTCGAGCGTCCGGTACGCGAGAACGGATCGCTGCACCCGAGGATGTGCACCGAGAGCCCCGCATCGCATGCAGATTGCGCGGAGTTTTTCGCCATGCCAAGCACTTCCCGGCGAGGCCCCGTCCTGCGTGGTCCACGTCTCGTTGCGAAGCCGGAAACGCCGGTGCCCACGCCCTCAACGATACCATTCAGCGTGCTGTCCAGCCTACCAGCAAATGGGACGAGTCGCTAGTGGAGAGAGCCGGCGCCGTGCATCCCGCAAACGGGGAAGCCTAGAGAACAAGCTCACGGGCTGCAGCCCGTGGGACCGTGCATCTCCGGCACTTGACCCACGGGCTGCAGCCCGTGGGCTTGTAAGTACTACGTTTCTCGCCTTGCGGCATCCACGGGAACCGGCCCTCCACGCTTGCCGTATGCTGGATGAGTGCCCGCCGACGTATTCCCTCCGCGGACACGCAGGCCCGCCCCACGTACGTGGTTCCGTTCACACCTTGTTTCTGCAACAAAAGCCGGCATGCGCTGGCACCCGGCATCCCGCAAACGAACACGCGCAAGCCGGAGACTGCGCTCTTGGGCTGACAGGTCAATTCCTTACGGGGGATGCACAGGCGCCGGCGCGCGGGACTTGCGCCGTCTGGTACGCTTTCTCTTCGCGTTTCGCTCCCGCAACCCTACCGCCTTCGTCCGTCGTGCTTCGTAGCCTGTGGTCGTATCGCATTGTGATTTCGCACTTGGCGTGGCGGCGGTTGCGCAACCGGTATCGGCGCACCGTGTTCGGCCTCCTGTGGGCCATGCTCAATCCGCTGATGCTTGCGCTCGTGCTGGCGACGGTTTACGCGAACATTTTGGGCCGTGACTTTTACACCTACGCGCTTTATCTGCTCTGCGGCCTGTTTCCCTTCAACTTCGTCTCCGAGGTCTCCGGCCACGCCTGCGGCGCCTTCTCCCAGTCGCGTGCGTTCTTGCGGGAGTTGGTCGCGCCGATTGCCGTCTATCCGACGTACTTTTATCTCGCCAATGCGCTCGGGTTCCTTTTTGCTTTCGGCGCGCTGCTGCTCATCCTACTCGGTGCCGGCGCCCTGAAACCGCTGGGCGTGCTACTTGCCCTGCCGGGGCTTGTGCTGCTTTTCTTTTTCGGCTGGGGTTTCGCGTTGATTCAGGCGGTGCTCGGCGGCGTCTTTCGCGACTACGAGTATCTGAGCGGGGTTGTGCTGCGGATGTTCTTTTTCGCGACGCCGATCCTCTACCGCACCGAAACACTCGACGAGCACGGCCGCTCCTGGATATACGAGTACAACCCGCTCTACTACCTGATTCACAACATTCGCTCGCCGTTGCTCACCGGCGAGTTGCCCGAGCCGCGCATGCTGGGGATTGCGCTGCTCTGCGGCCTTGCCACCGCGCTGCTTGGCACCTTCCTCATCAAGCGGATTGACCGCAAGATTGTGCACTTTCTGTAAGCTGCGGTACCCAGGTCCGGACCGCTCTTTCTGCGGCTACGCAACGGGTTGACTTTGACCCACCGACGAAGTCGGTGGGCTTG
>SKZP01000438.1 GCA_007127275.1 Planctomycetota bacterium | reverse complement strand
CCACGGTCTTCGCCCGTGGGTTGAAGGCTGAACCCCGTGAGGGCAGTAATGGTTTCGACCCACGGGCGAAGACCGTGGGCTTGATTGACTGAAAAAGTACCGTTTCACAACTTGTGCACGCGTGGGCGTGGCTCGGCAACGTTGCACTTCCGCGGCGAGCCGGCTACAACTCAGAAGCCGGGCAAGAGTTCTCCCTTTCGTTGCGAATGATTGAACATGCGTGGCCTCGCCGCGAAAAACGAGGATGCGTACAGCGCGTGGCACCGTAGGACGTTTCCCTCGGCGGCGGCCGCGGCGGCCTGTTGGCTTGCGACGGTGCTTTGCCTGTTTTCCATGCCGAGCTGCGGCGCGGCGCCGCGGGAGATCGAGCTCAATCCCGGTCCGCCCGCTTACCCCCCCTCCTTCTTCACGCCCGACCTGCCGCCGCCGCAACTCATTGGCGCACCGCCGCAGCGACTGGAAACTACGCGCGAGCAACTGGTCGAGGCGGAAGCGCGACGGCCCGACAAGATCTTGTTCATTGAATACTTTTCGAACCATCCGTATGTATTGGCGGCACACTACGTGCTAAGCCTCGACGAGAACCGCGTTGAACGACTCGAATACGAGTTGACGCCGCAGATCCTCACCGATCTGGGCACGCGTATGGCCCTGTTCGGCGATCTCGTAGCCGCATACGGCGAGCCCGAGGAGCGGAGCGCGTTCGAATGGGTTTGGACCTTCGACAACTACGAACTGCGTTGGCGTGGCGTGATTCTGCAAGTGACGCGCCAGCGAGTGGACCCGTCGTGAGGGGCGTTGCGGATGAGCACGGAAGATGCGGGCGTGAGCGGAGGGCCAAGCGAGGCGGTGGGATTCCGTGCCGACGGGTGCAAGGTCTTTGCGGGACTTGCGCAGTCTCGGCCGGCGACCTTCGAGTCGTTGGGACAGGAGATCACGCGCTGGCTTACGGCCAATCCCGAGGTGCGTATTGTTCACCTGGATACGAAGTTGAGTCCGTCGGAAGGGCGCGTTTGGCTCATGATCGTCGTCTTTTTCGTCGGTCGAGAACGAAGCGCGCCGGCTCTGGCCAGGGGAGAGCCGAGCTCGGTCGTCGAGGAGGCGCCAACGTTCACCGGACGCAGCTTCGAGCCGGGCAGCGCCGCCGAGGCGCAACGCATGCGAGAAGCGGCCGCAGAGTTGTTCGGCACGAGCCCGGATCCGCGTGTCGCCAACGGCGAAACCGACGAAGCGGACGACGACGAGGGGCCGCTGGACCTGCCGCCGCCGAGTGACGAGCCGTTGGATATCCGCCCGTTGTGATTCAAGCCGCCGCCACCCATGTCTCAAGATGCACACCAACGGGGTACCCCCGCTGCCCAGTATTGGCCGAGCCTGCCGGGGCCGCGGCATCCCGTCGCGAGGCCGTACTGGCCGAGTGGTGCCGTTGCGGTGCCGCTGCATGAATCGCCGCCGCGCGACGGTGCCGAGCTGCCGGCGGAGACGAGCGCCACGTCACAGGGTTTCGTCATTGTCGACGTGGAAGCGTTCGAACGCCTACAACTGGCCCCGCCGAACCTACGCCCCGGCTTTCAATGCGAGGTCATTCGCGACTCGTGCCTGCCGCCGCGCTTGAGCGTATCCGGCTAGCAGGCCGGGAAGGCAGTTTTCTCGGCTAGGAGCTGACAGGAGACTTTGGTTGCCGGCATTCGGGCGGCTGCCGGGGGCTACGCCTATACGAACAGCGGGGCGTAAAAGCGGACGAGAACGTCCAGGAACGCGCCGTAGGTCAACAGCAAGACAATGGCCGAAGCGGCCAGGAACGGGCCGAAGGGGAAGAGGTGCTGACCCTTTTTCATCATCATTGGCACGGTGACGAGGATTCCCAGGGCGGCGCCGCCGAAGATGGAGAGCAGCGCACCCGGCCAGCCGAGCATGGCGCCGAAGAGCATCATCAACTTCACGTCGCCGAGGCCCATGGCGGCGCCTTGTCCGTACCGCAGTGCTTTTTTCAGCAACACCCCCGTGGCCAAGGTGCGGAGCACAAGCATGGCGCCGCCGGCAATCAACGCGCCGAACAAGGCGCCAAGAAAGCTGCGCAGGTGTTCGCTCTCGACGTGCTCGTGCAAAGCGGTGCCGGGCGCTTGTTCGGCGACTCGCGCGAACTTGCCCTGGTACTCCACCGGCACGCGAAGCTCGAGGGGTGGTTGGTCGGGGCCGACGACCATGGATTGTACTTCGATGCGGTCTTCTTGTGGCACGTAGACGCCGCCGTGCCAGGGGTTGGCCGCGGCGAAGGCAAGGATGACGACGGTGCCGCCGAGCGTGATGCGGTCGGGAATCACCGTCAGGTCGAGGTCGATCAACCCGCCGACGACCAGCAGGCACACGAAGACAAGCTGTGCGAGGGCGGTCAACCACGCATACGGCTCGTGGACAAGTTCCGGCCGAACGACGTTGAGCCAGACAATCAAGAAGAACAGCAAACCCGTCGTCGCCTCGACGAGCGGGTAGCGCATCGAGATGGCCCCCTTGCAATGCCGGCATTTGCCGTTGAGCAGGGCCCAACTGAACAAGGGGAGGTTGTCGTACCAGGCAATGGGCGTCTGGCAGCTCGGGCAGTGGGAGCGGGGGCGCACAATTGAGAGGCAATTGCGCGGCATGCGGTAGATGACGACGTTGAGAAAGGAGCCGACCATCAACCCGACAAGCACGGCAACGACGAGGATAAACGCATCCGGCACGAGCCCGGCGACCTCGGCAAGCGGCGCACCAGCGGCAAGCGGTAGACAGAGAGTGATCGCGTCCATCCGGAATCCGTCCTCGACCTTCAGAGTTTCCTCGCGCGTCGCCCTACCGAACCACGAACGCGCCGCAAGCGCAACCGAGATACCTGATGAAGGGTGCAGCCGGTTTGGTTGCAGAAACAACGTTCGAACAGAACCACATACGGAGGGCGGGCCTCCGCGCCCGCCCAATTCGTCCCGCGGGCGGAGAACGGCTGTGCGCATTCATGCTGCGCACAGCTTGGACGCAGGAGCTGTCAGAAAACACCTTCCGAAGGTGAGCGTCACGAGCGAAGACTGTGCGAGGCGAAGGAAGTTGAGCCGCAGAGGCGTGGCCGTAGCCACCTCGCGCGGCGCAGCGAGCGCCAACTTGCCCCTGCCGCCGTGCAGCCGATCGCGGCCAGCAGAAACGTTGAGGTAGGTTCTATGTTCGCGCAATGTGCCCGAAGGGAAGCGCGAGCTTTTCGCGGCAGAGGCGGACGCTTTGGCGCAGCCTCGGGAGCATGGGAAGCGGCTGATCCAACAAGAACGCCTGCTCCGCGGTGCACTCCGCCCAGTTGAGTTCGCGCAGCCGCTGCAGCAGCTCGAGGAAGCGTTGTAGCGGTTCGAACAAACCGAGTTCGCGCCGGACCCGTTCCTGGCGCTCGGCGAGTCTCTTGAGTTCGACCATTCGTGCGCGGACGTGTCGCGTGAACTGTTGCTCGTTCGTGCGCTGAAACCACTCCGCATAAAAGTGCGGGACCACCTTCAGCACCGAGACGTGTCCCGTGCGCTCGGCGACGGTGAAGAGGCGCTCGAGGGTTGCGGTGAAGACCTCGAGCCACGCGTCGCGCAGGGCCGCGCGGTGACGACTCCGCTCCTCCTCGAGGCACCACGTGCCCAGGATTTCGCTTTCGAGGTACGTGAACACAAGCGCGTTTCCGCTGCCGAACAAGTGCTCGAGCGTTGCCTCCGTCGCCGGGCGGGCGAGCGCCTCTGCAAACGGCGTCTCTTCCTTGGTGACCGTCAACCGCTCGACCATGCGGGTCACGGCGCTCAACGGCGAAAGCAACAACATCGGCGCGAGCATCTTGCGCCACGCGGCGGCGAGTTCCGGCACCTGCCGCGCAAGCTTGATCGAGGCCTGCTGCGCCGCATGCACCGTGTCGTCGAGCAGCAAAAGGTCCACCAGGCTCAACCGTTCCGTATGCCCGGAGTATGCGAACGGATCCAGCGCCGCGAATTCGCTGGCCTCGGAGTCCTCGAACTCGACGAAGTGCGCGAAGCCCGGCAACGGACTCTGCGAGGCACTTCCGCGGCAGACGCGTCCTTCGGCGATCAAACGGTCGCCGAGCTCAATCATGTACCGCCCGCCGTCCTTGCTCTCGTCAAAGGCTACCCCCGAACAGGCACGCGAGCCGACGAGGAAAAGGTGGGCGAGCAGGTGAAGGGTGCGCGGATGAATTCCCGGGCGCAGGTGCGCGTCGAGCCGCTCGTCCCACGGCGAGGCGGCGAAGCGTTTTTCGCCGGCAATGACCTCGGGAGCAAGCAACGGCAAGGCACGAATTAACCGCTCGAGCGCGAGCGAGCTCAACACCTCGGAGACGCGGGCTCGCGCCCCGTCGTCGGCGAAGACCGCCGCAAGCCCCTCGGCGCTCGCCCCCGGCGGAAGCGCAATGGACTGGTTCTTAAGCAGGCCGTAGCAAAAGCCGAGAAAGGCGTCGAGGTGATGCGTCGGGGCCGCTTGCGAGGCAACAAGCGCGGCGGCGTTGCGGTGCGCGGCGTGGTCCGTGGTCGCCGGTTCCGGCCGGTCGGTTGCGACGGGGGCGGGCGGGTGCGAGGGCTCCGTTGCGAGGGCGAGTTGCGCCGCCTCGGCGTCGGGAAAGACCCACGGCTCGCGCTCCTCCGTCGCCCGAGACTGCGCCGCGAGGAGTCTCTCGGCAAGCCCCTCGGGCGGGGCCGCGACGAGCAGCCGCCGTTGCGACTCGTCGCGCAAGAGCCTCAAGAGTGTCGCCGCGCGCGGCACCTCCTCGGGGGCGACCTCCGTTACTTGCGACATCTCCACAATCCGCACTCGTTGCTGCGGCGGCCTACGGCGCGTGAGCGCGGCGCGAAACGTTTCGAACGTCTTCGCCCCCAACGTGCCGGCAAACGAGAGGACCACCGCATCATCCAGCCGCGTTGCGACGCGTTCTTCTACTTCGAGCCGCTGCTGTCGTTGCGTCACGCTTCCTCCGCCGCCGTTGCCGGGCGCACCACGACCGCGCGTTGCTTCGCGCCGAAATTCTTCGACTCGGCGTTCGTCACCGGCGTCGCGAACATTCGCACCTTGTCGCCGACGTTTACCTCAGACGGAAGCGACGTTACGGCGACGTAGACGCGCGGCAACTCCTCCGGTTCCCCCGCCTCGGCCGCCTCCGGCTGTAGGTATCCAAAGCCCTTTTCCGTGTCGAGAAAGACCACCTCCGCCGGGGAAAGCCCGGCCTCGATTTCCGCTTCTCGCTCGGTGGCATACCGCTCGTTCAGCGTCTGCTCGAGCGTTCCCGCCTCGGCGAGGTCGTCGGCACGGTCGAGGGCCTGTGCATCCAGCGTCGCAATCTGCTCGACAATCCGTGCGAGTTCCTCGGGCGGCTCGGCGCGAGCGTCCTGGTAGGCGAGGCGCGCGGCGGCCGCTTCCTTCGCGGCAAGCTCGGCCTCGCCGAGGCGTGCGAAACCGGCGGAGCGCCCCTGGTGCAACCGCGGCTTCAGTTCGCGCTTCTCCTTCACGGACCGCTTTTCCAGCTGGCGCAGCGCCACGGCCAAAGCGCGGTTCGAGCCCTCGAGGTCGCCGCGTTGGAAGCGAATCTTCGCAAGGTCACGCCAGAGCCACAGGTCCGGAAAGCGGTAGCAGCCGGAAATCAACGTCGTGCATGCGTCCTCGAGCCGACCGAGCGACGCCAAGGCCCGTGCCTTCCAGCGCACAAGCTCGGCATCGCCGACCTCGATCAATGCGTCGTCAGCCGCGGCAAGCGCGCGTTCGGGTTCGTGCATCTCGAGCAACGCCCGCACATACAGGCGGGCATACCGAGCCTCGCGCGGAAAGGCCTGTACCACCCGTTGCATGGCCGCGACGGCGTCGTCCCAGCGTTCCTGCGCCTCGAAGTGGTCCGCGGCCAACTGGGCGAGTTGCTCCTTGGGGCTCGGCTTGCCGTCTCGGCTGAGACTTGTGCAACCGTCAAAGAGTTGCTCGAAGCGCTCCGCAAGAAAGTCGAGCACGTCCGCTGGCGCCACGTCACGCAAGGGAGTCAAGGCACGAATGCGAAAGAAGGCGCTGTCGGAAAGGATACCGACGTCGTTGAGCCCGCGCATCAACTCGAGCATTTGCTTGAGCGCCGGCATGGCCTCGTCGAGGTTGCGGCCGATGCTCTTGAGCTTGTCGTACTGCACCCAGGCGGCGTTGCTGCGCACCCAGGGGTCGCCGCCGAAGTACTCGAGCGCGGTCTCGGCGCATTCGCCCGCTTTCTCGAGGTTGCGCGCCTTTCGCCAACAGTGAATGGACTGGGACGCCGCGAAGCGGTCGAGTGTGAGTCCCTCCTCGAAACGCTCCGCAGCAAGGGTCCAGGACTCCGCCTTTTCCTCGTCGGTGCCGCCGGACTTCTCGAAGCGCTTCGCCTCGTCCAACGCCTCACGTGCCGCATCCGCGTCGTACATCGCACCCCGCAATACTCAAACGAGCGAAACAACCAGGTTCGCGCGGCCATCCGCAGAACGACGGCATCATACTTACCGCGCAAACGCCTGCGCAACAAGCCGAGTTCCGTAGGGTGCCGCCGGCACCTGCTGCCGAAACAATGTTCGCAGGGAACCACAGTACCCGGATCTGCGGGTAACAACGTTTGGCCGTGAGGCATCGCCGCGCGCGCCACGCGTTTTCGGATTCGGGGACATCTACAAGTTTCGCTGCGTTGCAGCCTCAGGGTGAAACACCGCGACCTCGCACCCACACACGTTCCCCGCTCGGCACTGCCTCGCGGCTAAACTCGTGTCGTACCCGCAGATCTGGAACGTAGGGCGGGCCTCGGAACCGCCCTGTCCTTCCCTCGAGCGGCGCACCACGGCGCGCATTCCATGCCGCGTACGGAATGGGCTCCCCACCCGGGAGACTCACGGACTCCCGTACCCAGGGCCCGGTCGGGTACCGTCGCCGGCGAGCCGCGAATAAAGCTCCAGCGTGTGCGGACGCATGACGCGCTGGGCGTCGAAGTGCTGCTCGACGCGCTCCCTCGCGGCGGCGCCGTATGCCTCTCGTCGCGGCGCATCCTGCAACAGCTCGGCGAGTGCCGCGGCGAGCGCCTGCGGGTTGCGCGGCGGCACGACAAGCCCGGTTTCGCCGTGGCGGTTCACCCAGCTTGTGCCGGTGCCGAGCTCGGTGCTGACCGCGGGCGTGGCGCAGGCAAACGCCTCCAGTAACACAAGTCCGAACGCCTCGTTGCGCGACACGCTCGGCAATACGAGCACATCCGCGGCGCGCAGCCACGCATGCCGCTCGAACCCGCCGACGCTCGCCACGAAGCGCACCCGCTCAGCCACCCCCCAGCGCTGTGCAAGCCGGCGCAGCCGAGACGTCAACGGCCCCGAGCCGACGAGCACAATGCGCAATGTCGCATCCCCGCGAAGCGCCGCAAGCAGCACCTCCGTCCCCTTGTACGGCACGTGCCGACCGAGCATCAGCGCAAACGGTTGGGCCTCGCCGAACGCTTCCGACTCGCGCAATTCCGCGGCGCGCCGCTCGACCGCCACGCTCGGCGCAAACTCCTCGAGCATGATCCCCAGTGCAATGGGCTCCACCTTGTGCCGGTGCCTGCGCAACTCCGGCGAATCCGCAAGCCGCGGCGAGCTGGGGACAATTACGTCGGCGGCGGCAAAGACGTGCTGCACAAGCGGCGCAACCAACTTGCGGAGCACCCGCTGGCGCACAATCTCGCTGTGAAAGCGCACGACAAGCGGTCCCGGCGGTCGTGTCAGCGCCCAGGCGTGAAAGGCACTCGGATGTGGGTGGTGAATCTCGGTGATTGCCCCGTCCCGGGCAAGCGCCGGCAGCCACGAAAACAGTCCCGGCATCAGCTGTGCCCCTGCAATCCGTGTGGGCATCCCCAGCCGCACGAGCAGATACGGCTCCCGCTGTTCCACGACCGTCGCCGCGCCGGCATGATTGGCCACGAGGATGCGCAACGAAAGCGCCTCGGCCGTCGTCGCCGCAACCGTACCCAGATGCGTCTCAATACCCCCGATGTGCGGCGAAAAGTAGTTGCCCACATGCAACACCGCCGGCCGCCGCGCGCCCTCCGCACTCGGCGGATTCGTATCCGAAACAGAAGAGGTCATGCCACGTATCACACCACGCAGCGCCCTTTGGCGCGACCCTTTGCACCAGACCGGCAGACCCGCGAACTGCGCTCCTCTCCGGCTGAGCCACAGAGTCGCTGAGAAATGATGACTTGACCCGCT
>SKZP01000100.1 GCA_007127275.1 Planctomycetota bacterium | reverse complement strand
GGGTATCTCGAGCGGCACGTAGTCGCGCAAAGCCACGTGGCCATTCTCTCCGTAGCCGTTCTCGACCACCTCCGCCACGGAAAGTTCCTGCGCCTCGAACTCGCCAAGCCGCTCTTGGAAGTCGAGCGCCCCCTGGTAGACGGCGGCGGCGCCGACGACCAGCATCATCAGTCCCATGAACCGTTTCATATAAGGACATGCCTTTCTCGGTCGAGTTCGACACGCAAGGACAGCAAAGCAGTATCACCGGTGGCCAATCCAATGAAGGACCGTCAACGCAACTGCGCGACATCGAGCGCATGGGCAGCAAATTCTTCGAGTGTGTTCGCCACCGCATCACGGTGGGCGACAACGACCCACGGAAGCAAAGCGACACCCCCGCAGCCTGTTCGACGCGCTGCCGCAACAATACCGTGGCAGCTATTCTTGTGAGTCTTGCTCCGCGGGCGGTTGATCCGTGACGTCCTCCGGCCTGATCTCCGGTGGCTCCGGCAGGTCTTCACGTGGGGTGCCGCTTGGTAGCAAGCGGTGGTCTCGCGGTGTGTCCACGTCGTCGGTGTCGTTCGTGGACTCTTGCAGCGGGGTGATGAACCAGATTATCCCCGCGACCAGCAACACGAGGCCCGCACTGCCGACGATAGTGGCAAGGCGGCTGCGGCCGGACGGGTAGGATTCGTTCGACGAGTAGGCGGTGGCGGATTTCATGAATGATGTACGTCTGCAACGGTAGCGGTAAGGCCCACAAGAAACTCAACGTCCAACGGCGCCAAACGTTCACGGAATTCGGAGGCACACCACACAATCAGTCGGTACCGCTCAGCACAACAGGCGACCTTGCTATACTCCGCGCCGTTGATATGACCTGCGGTGAATCCTTTCGGTAGCAGCAAGGAGCGCGTTCGTATGGCCACTGCGCGGTACATTGTCGGCATTGATCTGGGCACGACGAACTCTGCCCTCGCCTATCTGGACCTTGAAGAGGCCACCGAGGAGATGCCGGAGCCGCCGGTGCATGTGCTGGAGGTGCCACAGCTGGAGAAGCCGGGGGCGGTGGTCGAGCGGCCGTTGCTGCCGTCGTTTGCGTTTCATCCGGCGAAGGCGGAGCGCGAAAAGCTGGACCTTTCGTTGCCGTGGGCGGAGGCGCGGGAGCATGCCGTGGGCTTGTGGGCGCGTGAGCGTGGGGCGGAGCGGCCGGGCTGCCTCGTCGCCTCGGCGAAGTCCTGGTTGAGCCACGCCGGTGTCGACCGCGAAGCGGATCTCTTGCCGTGGCACACCAGTGAGGAGGTGGAGAAGGTCAGCCCGATCGAGGCCTCGGCGCGCTATCTGACGCACCTGCGGGAGGCGTTCGAGCATGTGGTTCTCGAAGGGGACGAAAAGCGCATCAAGAAGGAAGGCCTCGGCAAGTGCCCGGTCGTGCTGACCATTCCGGCGAGTTTCGACTCCGTGGCGCGTGAACTCACCATGCAAGCGGCGGCGAAAGCGGGCCTCAAGAACGTCACCTTGCTCGAGGAGCCGCAGGCGAGCTTCTATGCGTGGCTGCAGGCAAAGCAAGAGGCCTGGCGCGACGAGGTAAACGTCGACGACGTCGTGCTCGTTTGCGACGTCGGCGGTGGCACCACCGACTTCACCGTCATCCGCGTCGGTGAAGAAGAGGGGGACCTCACGCTGGAGCGCCTCGCGGTCGGCGAGCACCTGCTCGTCGGCGGCGACAACATGGACCTCTTGCTCGCGCATACACTGCGCAGCCGCATCCAAGAAGAGAAGGGCAAGTCCCTCGACACGCAACAGATGCTCGCGCTGATCCGCCTGTGCTCAAGCGCGAAGGAAACCTTGCTCGCCGGCGAGAAGGAGGCGGTGCCGATCTCGGTGCTCGGCTCCGGCTCGAAAATGATCGGCGGCACGATCAAGGTGGAACTCAAGCGCGAGGACGTCGAGCAAGTGCTGGTCGAGGGCTTCTTTCCCGAGGCCGGCCGCGACGACCGGCCCGCCCGCGGCGCGAAGCTCGGCTTGCGCGAGGTCGGCTTGCCGTATGCTTCCGACGCGGCGATCACGCGCCACCTCGCCGCCTTCCTCGCCACGGCGAGCAAAAGCGGCTCGAACGGCGGAAGCGACGAGGTCGAGCCGACGGCGGTGCTGTTCAACGGGGGGGTGATGATGGCGCCGCAATTGCGTGAGCGTGTCGTCGGCATCCTCGGCGACTGGTACGGCGAGGCGCCACGGGTGCTCACCCACGCGAGCCTCGAACTCGCCGTCTCTCAAGGGGCGGTGCGCTACGGCTTTACGCAAACGCTCGGCAAAGGCATCCGTATTCGCGGCGGCGTCGCGCAAACCTACTACCTCGGCGTGGAAGGGGCCGCCCCCGCCGTGCCCGGGCTTCCCACGCCGATGCGCGCTCTGTGCGTGTTGCCCTTCGGCACCGAAGAGGGCTCCACCGTCGAACTGCCTTCCGCCGCCGAATTCGAACTCGTCGTCGGCGAGACCGCCGAGTTCCCCTTCCTCGCAAGCCCGGTTCGCAAAGAGGACGCCCCCGGCGAGTTGCTCGAGGAAACCGCCGAGTTGAGCGAGATTGCCCGCCTCGAGGCGACCGTCGAGCCGAGCGACGGCCAGGAGCCGGGCAGTCGGGTGCCGGTGCGCCTCGAAGTGGACGTCACCGAAGTGGGCACGTTGCGCGTCTACTGCGTCGAGCGGGACAATCCCGAGCGTCGCCACGAGTTGGAAGTAAACGTCCGCACAATAAATGATCGGTAGTGGGTTTTCTTGTGGCTGGTGAGGGCGTATACGTCGGCAACATGCCGCGTGTGTTCGACACAGCGCTTTGTGTCCGCCGATCGTCCTTCAGGAGGTTGTCATGACCGAACAAACGTCTTCAACGCCCATCGCCCCCGAGGCTGCCGAATCCCCAGTGGCCGGGCCGACAACGTGGGACATCCCTACCGTCGCCCAGCTACTCCTGCGCACCGTCGCCCTGATTACGGCCATCATCGCCATCTACAACATTCAAAGCGTGATCGTTGCGGCGGAGTTTGGCAGGGCCGCCGGCCCGATCGTCGCCACGTTGTTGCTGCTGATCGGCGCCGTGGCTTTGTGGTGGTTTGCCGAGCCGCTGGTCAAACACATGCTCAAGCTGCGCGCCGACGCGCAGGCGGATGCCGAGCCCAAAGGGGAGAGCATGATCGAGGCGGCGAAGCGCACCGGGCTGTTCGAGTGGCACGCGATGTTCCTCTCGCTGATTGGTGTGTTTTTCCTCGTCTGGTTCGGATACGACTTCCTCCGGATGCTCTTCGCGGGCTTCGAAGGCGTCGGCGGCGCAGTGGTCTTCTTGACCATCCTTATGCTCGCCGTCGCCGTGCTCTTCGTGATCATTCCCAAGAAAATCTTGCAGTGGCTGCCGATGTACGCCGAGATTCGTCTCGCTCAAGCACAGGCGACCTCGCAGCCGCAAGAACACGCGCTGGCCGGTGGCGAACCCGCGACCGCAGGGGCAGCCGAGGGCGAGGCAGCCAGCGCGCCGCAGGGTGAAACCGACTTTGCGCCCATCTCGAACGCAGAGCAGCAAGACGGCGCCGATTCGAAGCAAGAGTAAAGAGGCGACCGCAAAAGAGCCGCTTGGCTGCGCACTGTTCACGCAAGCCCACGGGCACCCCCCCGTGGGCTTGTAGCGTTTCAGGTTGGGGCGAGCGCAGAACGCCAACCCTGCGAGGCGGAAGCACGAAACCACGCGGGTCCACCTCGCAGGGCTTGCGCCCTGCGCTCGCCTTGTTCAACAAAGCGAAACGGCATTTTCGCTGGCGCTGCGCTCGCCTTGTTTCGTCAAGACGTACATACCTGGATCTGCGGGTAACGACGTTTCGTGGCGAGGCAACTTGCGCGGGATGCGCGGGAATCGCAAGATAGCGTGGTGGCGCTGCATGCCGCTTGAGGCTTTCGGCCGGCCGGTGCGAAAGCTGGGGACGACGAGCGAATTCTGCCTGAGGATGAGTTGATGGCGCAGGGCGCGGGGATGCCGAACGAGGCGACGCTCAAAGCTTGGTTGCGCGAACACGGCCTGCGGAGCACGCGTTGGCGTTGTGAGGTTCTGCGGATTCTTTGGGGCGCCAGTGCACCGATCAGCCATCAAGAGCTCACCGAGGCGCTGGGGGATACCGAGATCGACCGTGCAACCGTGTACCGTAACCTCGTGACGTTGGTCGAGGCGGAGCTTGTGCGCCGAATCGACCTTGGCGACCATGTCTGGCGCTTCGAGTTGACCGAGCGCCAGGACCACACGAAGCCGCCACAGCATCCGCATTTTCTCTGTACCGTCTGCGGTCAGGTGCGTTGTTTGGACGAAATCGGCATGGACGTACCTTCGAGCGACGACTCCACGTTCGTAGCGTCAATCACCGACGTGGTGGTGCGCGGGTTCTGCCAAGAATGCAACTAACCGACATCCAGGATCAACAACGCGCAAGCGTCGCAGACTCCTCGCCCCGGCCTTTCGGGCCGGCGGCTGCGGGGGAGCCGACGATGCGGCGCGAGGCGGGCGAGTTGCGGATCGACTTGCCGAGCGCGGGCTTGAGTGGCGAGGGTCGCTGGCTCGTGGCGTTTACGGTGATTTGGTTCGTGGCGCTGCTTGCGTATTATCTCGTGCTGGTCACCCTGCCGGATGGGGCGCAGCTGTGGAGTGACATGGAGGCGCAGCGGGACGAGCGTGGCCTCGGTGCGGAGTTGCCGGCGCCGCCAGCGGAGCCGGTGCAGCTTGTCGAGGAGGAGTCGGAACGCGAGCGGGCACTGGAGTTTTCCGAGCGGGCCGAGTTGCTCGAGCCGTACTACGTTTTCTTTTGGTATCTGCCGCTGGTTGCGCTGATTCCGGGGGTGGTTCTCTTGTTGCTCGCGCTGCGCAGTTGCACGAGCCGCTCGACCTTGCACGCCTCGCCAGGACAGTTACGGATTGAGTCGACAGTGGCCGGGTTGCGCAAACGGGAGCGCACGTTGCCGGCGGAGGAGGTCGTTCGCATCGAGATCGAGCACGACGGCGCGTTACGGATCCACCGTAGCAATGGCGAGATGCTGCGCGTGGCGGGGCGCACGTTACGCAAGAAGCCGAAGCAACCGATCGAGCCCGAGCAGCTACCGCCGTGCGGTCGGATCGCAGCCAAAGCGCCACTGGACGCCAAGACGTGCGAGCGGCTGTGGCGCTGGGAGCCGGCCCACGCCATCACCACCGCCCTGCGCGCCATGTATGCGGTGCGACGTCGCGGCGAAGGCGGCACGTAGGCGGTGGGGCACGTATCCCGAACCTCACCGTGGGCTTGGCCCGCGACGTGCCACCCACGGGTTCAATTGTCACAGGCTACTAGCGAAATGGGACGAAGCGGTCGGCCATGGCATCCAGCTGCTTGAGCCATGCGTCCAGGTCGTCGGGCTTCGGTAGGTAGCCGGCGGCGCCGGCGCGCTCGGTGAGCTCGGCCAACTCTTCTTCGGGGCTGCCGGAGAAGAGGACGACCGGAATGCCGGCGGTGTCCGCGTCCCCGTGCAGGGCGTGGCAAACGTCTTCGCCGGTGGCCCCGTCAAGATGGTAGTCACACAAGACGACGGCGGGGCGTTGCTCGCGGATGGCAGCGAGGGCTTCGTCCAAGGTGGCGACACCACGTGCGGGATAGCCGGCCGCTTCGAGCGCCGAGAGGGTCATCTGTCGCACGATGTCGCTGTCGTCGACCAACAACACCGGCACCTCGCCGCGGCGTTCCTCCATCCGTCGCAGCATCGGTACCGCGTTCGCATCGCGCGTGGCGTCGGCCATGTCGGAGTCCGTTCGCTTCGCGGACGAGACCTTGGCCGTTCGGTTCGTTACGCCGGAGTCCTCCTTCTCTTTGGTTTCGTCTTCGGGCGGCCGGGCGAGCAACCGCAGCAAGGCATTGAGTTCCGTTTTCGGGGAGCGCTCGATGCGCCCGGCATGGAAGGCGACGAGCTTCTCCACGGCGTCGAAGGTGCGCGACAACAGCCGTTGCGCCACGGGCTCAAGTGGCACGTTGCGGCGCTTCAGAAAGAGCTCCGCCATTTCCGTCGCCCCGCCGACGTCTTCCGAGCCCATCATCCGCGCCTCTCCTTTGAAGGCGTGCAACTCGCGCAAAATCTCCGCACGGGCCCGCACCATCTCCACGCGCCCCCCCTCTGCCCCTTCCTGCGTCAAGGGCAAAAGTTTCCGGCACGCGCCAAGTCGTTCCTCGGCCGTCTCAAGGAACTGCTCCATAAACTCGCGGCGAATGTCGTCGTCGTCGATGGGCATGGGGTAGTGGGTAGTGGGTAGTGGGTAGTTATTAGTGAGTGGAGAGTGGAGACTTTGAGTGGTGAGTGGTGAGTGGTGAGTGGTGGGTAAGTCGGAGCGCGAACCTCGATTGGCGTGGGTTCGCTCATTCCGCGAATGTCCCTTCGGCAGACCGCTTCGAAACTGCCGCTTCCCACTACTCACGAATCACTCCCCACTCTTTCTCGCCAAACACGCTTCGACTTCCTCAACCATGCGGTCTACGCCCCAGCGCTTGCTGATGAAGCCGTCGGCGCCGGATTCCTTGGCGCGGAACTCCAGTTCCTTCTCGGATACGTTGCTGAACATGATGATGGGGGAATCAATGGCAAGGCGGGTGCGGAAGTAGACGACGAGGTCGTCCCCCATGATGTCCGGCATGTTGATGTCCACGAGGATCAGGCTGGGGCGGCCGAAGGTGTCGAGGGCCGGCTGAATCTCGTCGAAGGCGGTGCAGACGATCACTTGGAAACCGGCCTTGGTAAACGCCTTGTTGACCACTTTGCCGATGAGGTTCGAGTCGTCGATGACGAGCAAGCGGCCACGCGCTGCCAGGGTGACTTGATCCGTCGAGGCCGAGGTGCTCGAGCCGGTGGCGCTCGAGTCCCACTCATCGTCGGGGGCAGGGGCAGAGACGGGCTCCGCTTCGGCGAGGGGTACCGGTTCGACCTCGGCATCCGACTCGAAGTCCTGCGCCTCGGGCGCCTCCGCCGACTCGTTGACCGGTACCCGTGGCGCCCTCGACGAACCGGAGACGTTGCCGGAAGAGACGACGACCGACTCGCTCGAGTCGCCGGCAATGTCTTCCAGTGTGCGGCGCTGGGTGGTTGAGCCTCGTCGGGTGTCGTGCGACACGTATCCCGTGCCGTTGCCCGTGGCCGATGCCGCGCGGTGCGTCGTGGTCTCGTTCGCCGGTGGGGTGGCCTCCTCGGCCGCGGCGCACTCGGCGAGGATGCGCTGTACGTCGGTCACCAGGCGGTCGAGTCCCCAGTGCTTCGAGATAAACGTCGTCGCGCCGCTGGCCTCGGCCCGTCGGGCAAGCTCCTCCTCTTTGATATCCGAAAACAGCACCACCGGCACCCGGCTCGAGCCCATCTCGCCGCGGATCATCCGCACCAAGTCGTCGCCGGCCATCTCCGGCATGTTGATATCCACAAGCAACAAATCCGGCGTGCCGTGGTTCTGCAGCGATGCCCGCACCTCGTCGGGTGTGGTCACCGTCTCCACGGCATACCCCGCCTTCTCCAGCGCCCGGCGGCCAAGGCGCAAGATCAGCTTCGAGTCGTCGACCACCAAAATTCGCTGCTGCGAAGACTCGTGCGTCATCCGCCTGCGACCCTGAACGTGCGAGAATGGAGTGGGAGTTCAACCGCCTATGCTACCCCAAGCGGTGGCACAGCGCCAGCGTTCTCGCGCGGGTCTGCAGGTCCATCCGGCACTTGCTGCAGAAACGACGCTTGTGCGGACCCGTGTCTGCACCACTGTCTGTCTGCGGGTACGAATGATTCGCCGCGACGCGACAGCGAAGCTGCGTCGTATTCAAGTCCGCACGTCGTGAGCTCCCACGGACTGGCTGGATTGCACGGTCCGGCGTCTAACGGGCTTCGCCCGTGGGTCGCACGCCAATTCGCCCCCGGGGGGAGGCCCGTGGGCTCGGGGGAACAAATCCCGCGTTGTAGGCCTAGCAGCCAGTCACATTTGAGTCCGTAGGCAAAGCCCACGGGCTTCGCCCGTGGGTCGAATCCTGTTTGCGCCCCCGACCCACGGGCAAAGCCCGTGGGCTTGTTGGTCACCTGCACACCGACGGATTCAATCTTGACGGGCATCTAGGAAACCCGGCGGGAACGGCTGTTCTCGAGGGTAGCTGCGACGCGGCGCGGAGCGCGTCCCGCATAGCGGGCCTCGGGCCGGATTCTACGGGAGGTGCCCCCTGAGTGGCGCCCCTTTTTATG
>SKZP01000290.1 GCA_007127275.1 Planctomycetota bacterium | reverse complement strand
GGGGTTGTGGGGACAGTAGGCTTTGCTGCGCTTCACCCTCCGTGCCGCTGCGTGTTGGCTCGATGCGCCGTCCTGCGTCGTGCCACGGCACCGTGCCAGCCCCCGCGTGCTCCGTCGATGCTGCTACTGCCGCTTTCCGTTGCCGTACCGCTCCTGCTTGCGGTGATTGCGCCGTGGCTGATACGCCGGTTCGGCTCGCGCGTATGCGTACCGCTTGCGCTTGTGCCGCTCGGCCTTGGCGTCGCACTCGTTGCCGCGTGGGCGCAGGCCCCGTCGAACGAGCTGCCGGCGTTCTTCGCGCCGTGGGCCTCCGCACTCGGCCTCGACTGGGGCTTTCGCCTCGACGGCCTCGCCCTGCTCTTCTCCGGCCTGATTCTCGGCATTGGCACGCTTGTGCTGCTGTATTGCAGCGGCTACTTCGGCAAGAAACCGGTGCTCGGCGCCGAGGTCGTCGGCTGGCTGCTCGCCTTTCTCGCGGCGATGCTCGGCATTGTCATTGCCGACAACTTGCTGCTCCTTTTCGTCTTCTGGGAGCTGACGAGCATCTCCTCGTTCATGCTCATCGGTGTGACTCGCACACCGGAGGCGCGCGCCGCGGCGAAGTGCGCCCTGCTGACCACGGTGCTCGGCGGCCTCGCAATGCTCGCCGGCTTCGTGCTGATGGGCATGGCCTACGAGACCTACTCGATCTCGGCGATGGTCGAGGCCGGGCCGATGGGGGCGACGCATCCGGAGTTTTATGTGGCCGCGTTCGTCCTCGTGCTGATCGGCGCGGTGACCAAGTCGGCACAGTTCCCCTTCCACTTCTGGTTGCCGGGGGCAATGGCCGCGCCGACGCCGGTGAGCGCCTACCTCCATTCGGCGACAATGGTCAAGGCGGGTGTGTTCCTGTTGGCGCGGCTCAACCCGGTGCTCGGTGGCACGGAGTGGTGGCTGATCGGCGTGACCGCCTTCGGGGCGGCCACCGTGCTCGTGGCGTTCATCACCTTGCCGCGGCTTGCCGATTTGAAGCAGATTCTCGCCTACTCGACGGTGATTTCGCTGGGGGCGATGACGCTGCTCTTGGGGCTTGCCGAGCCGACCGGCGGGCTTTCGATCATTGCGGCACTCGTGTTTCTGCTTGCCCATGCGCTGTATAAGTCGGCTCTGTTCCTCTCGGCCGGCTCGGTCGATCACGGCAGCGGCACGCGCGATGTGTGGCAGTTGCGCGGCCTGCGGCGGACGATGCCGGTGACCGCCGCACTGGCCGCCGTGGCGGCGCTGTCGATGGCCGGCGTCGCCCCGTTCCTCGGCTTCGTCGCCAAGGAGAAGGCGCTGCTGGTCGCGCTGGAGGCGGAGCTCGGCGTGTGGTGGTACGGGCTCATGCTGACGATGGTGGTGACGGCGCTTGCCGCGGTCTACGTCGCCGTGCGGGTCGCCTGGACACCCTACTTCGGGCGGACCAACGAGGTTGCGGAGAAGGCGCACGAATCACCGCGCACCATGCTGATTGCAATGGCCGTGCCGGCGCTGCTCGGTCTCGCCGCCGGCTTCCTGCTTCCCTTCGTCGGGGCACAGATCATCGCCCCGGCGGCGCACAGTGTCGCGGGGATGCCGCTCGAGACGAAGCTCGAGCTCTGGCACGGCTTCACGCCCGAGTTGTTCATCGGCCTCGGCGCCCTCGTCCTCGGCGTCCTCTTTGCCGCGGTCGCCCCGGCGCTCGCCCGCTTCCTCCCAAAGCGCCCGCTCGCGCAACAAGGCTACGACGCTTCGCTTGCCGGCATGCTCGCCCTCGGCGGGTGGCTGACGCGTACCATCCAGAACGGCAACCTGCGCGTCTACATGATCGTCGTGCTGCTCTTCTTCGTTGCCGCGATTCTTGCGTCGTCGCTGACCTTCGCGCTGGAAGTGCAGATTCCCTACCATGTCGAGCCCAACGAGGTCGGAATCGTCGTGGCCGCCCTGATCGCCATCGGTGCGGTGGGGACGGCGTTGGCCCGTTCCCGGCTCGTGGCGATCTTCGGACTCGGGCTTACCGGGCTCGGACTTTCGCTGTTGTTCCTGCTCTACGCCGCACCGGACCTTGCGCTGACGCTTCTCGTCGTCGAGGTGTTGACGGTGGTGCTGCTGGTGCTTGCCTTTCAACGTCTGCCCGATTATGTGCGATCGCGCACCCCGGGACGCACCGCCGTGGCGGGTGTTGTCGCCGTGGCGGTCGGCGTGGCGGTGACGCTGCTCGTTTTCTCGGCGCTATCCGATCCGCGCCTCGGGGAGATCAGCGAGACCTATGCGAAGCTGTCGGTTCCCGAAGGGGAGGGGCGCAACGTCGTCAACGTGATCCTCGTCGACTTCCGCGCCCTCGACACGCTCGGCGAGATCGTCGTCTTGGCCATCGCCGCGGTGGGGATGATGGCACTGGTTCGCCGCGGCCGCCGCGCCTTGCGCCATCCGATGGCGCAGCATTCGGGGGTGCATCCCGTGCCCCGCTCGCAACGGCAACCCGGCACGGCCACGTCCGAGGGAAAGGAGGGAGCCGATGCGCTCGATCATTCTTAGCAGCATGATCAAGGCGTTGATGCCGCTGATGGCCGTGGCAAGCGTGTTTCTTTTGCTGCGCGGCCACGACGAGCCCGGCGGAGGGTTCATCGGCGGCTTGCTGCTCGCCACCGGCCTCGTCGGCTACGCCGTCGTCTTCGGCCCCGTGGCCGCACGGACGTTGTTGCACGTCACGCCGCGCATGGTCGTGACGATCGGTCTCGCCATCGCAGTGATCAGCGGCTGGATCGGCTGGGTTATCGCCGGCGATCCGTTCCTGACCAGCCGCGGCCACTGGGTAACGATCCACCTCACCGCGGAGAGCTACCTGAAGATCGGTCCGTCGCTGGGCTTCGACATTGGCGTCTACCTGCTCGTCGCCGGAAGCGTCATGACCTTCGTGTTCCACATGATGGAGGCCGACAGCGGCATCGAGGTTCGCGAATCCTAGTCGCTGAATCGCCGATCGCCGTGCATTGAAGAGAACATGCCTCATGGATGCCATCCTCGCCATTGTCGCCGGAATCGTCGCCGCCGCCGCGGTCTACTTGCTGCTGCAACGCCGCCTCTTGCAAGTGGTGCTTGGCGTCGCACTGCTTTCGCACGCGGCGAACACGGTGGTCTTCCTCTCGGCGGGGCTCAACGGGATTCTCGACGGGGCGCATATGCCGATCATTCCGCGCGGTGAGACGGCGCTGGCGACGCCCCATGCCGATCCGCTGCCGCAGGCCTTCGTGCTGACCGCGATCGTGATCGCCTTCGGTGTCATGGCGTTTCTGATCGCGCTTGCCTGGCGCACCTATATGGAAACGGGCACCGACGATCTAAGCGAGATCTGGAAGCCGGAAGAGGAAACCGCGGGACCGATGGAAGGTGCGAAACAGGAGTCCACGCCACCGACCTCCAGCTAATCTGCTCGAACGTCACCACCCCCCTCTCTTGCCGTCCCCACGATGACCTTCGACTCGACATTCCTGGTTGTAGCCCCGGTGGCGATACCGCTGATTACGGCGACGCTGTGCCTGTTCACCGCGCGGCGCCTCCGCCTGCAGCAGCTCATCTCCACGATCGGCTCGCTGATCCTCTTCGGCGCCTCGCTCGTCCTGCTCCTCGGTGTCGCCGGCGGCGAAATCTGGACCGCCCACCTGAGCAACTGGCACGCGCCGATTGGCATCGTCCTCGTCGCCGACCGGCTCGCCGCCTCCATGGTGCTGCTTACGGGGATCTGCGCGGCGACGATCGGCTTCTTCTCCCTTTCGCAGGTCGCCGCCCGCGATCAGGCCTCGGGCTTTCATTCGCTGTTTCACTTCCTGATGGCCGGCGTCTGCGGCGCCTTTCTTACCGGGGACCTGTTCAACCTCTTCGTCTGGTTCGAGGTGATGCTGCTCTCGAGCTTCGTGTTGCTCGGGCTCGGTGGCGGCAAAAAACGCATCCAGGGGGCGGTGAAGTACGTCACCCTCAACCTGATCGGCTCGGCGATTTTTCTCGTCAGCATCGGCGTGCTCTACGGGCAACTCGGCACGCTGAACATGGCCGACGTCGCCGCCAAACTCGCCGACGAAAGCGCCGAGATCCACGGCTCGGCGATCGTCGCCGTCGTCGGCCTGCTCGTCGCCTTCGCCCTCAAAGCGGGGGTCTTTCCCCTCTTTTTCTGGTTGCCGGCCAGCTACCACGCCCCCTCGCCGGCGACCTCGGCGATCTTCGCCGGCTTGCTGACCAAGGTCGGCGTCTATGCGCTGATCCGCACCTGCACGCTGATCCTTCCCCCCGATGCCGAGGTCGTGCTCACCGTGCTCGCCTGGATCGGCGTGGCGACGATGTTCATCGGCGTAATGGGGGCGGCGGTGCAGATCGAGTTTCGCAAGGTGCTCTCCTTCCACATCATCAGCCAGATCGGCTACATGGTGCTCGGCCTCGCGATCTATACACCGCTGGCGATCGGCGCGGCCGTCTACTTCATGGCGCACAACATCATCGCCAAGTCGAACCTCTTCCTCGTCGCCGGACTCGCCCGCCGCATCGCCGGTACCGAGGACCTCAAGGCTCTCGGCGGACTTGCCAATGCGAAGTACTGGTGGGGGCCGTGGATCATGATCGCCTTTTTCATCCCGGCGATGTCGCTGGCCGGGCTCCCTCCCTTGTCCGGCTTCTTCGCCAAGCTCGGCATCCTGATGGGCGGACTCGAAGTCGTCGAGCAGGGGGGCACCCCGAGCCTCGATCCGGTCTCGGCGGCGATCGCCGTGGGCGTGGCGCTGCTTGTCGGACTGTTCACCCTCTTTTCGATGATCAAGATCTGGAACGAGGCTTTCTGGAAGCCGGCAAAGCAGCGCGCCGACGGCGTGGCGATCGGCGTGGACCGGCCCACACCGGTGGCGCTCGATCCGCGCCCGGTACCGGTGCGCTTCAGTTGGTTCGTCCCGAGCCTCGTCATGGCGGGCATCACCGTGGTGATGGGCCTTTTCGCCGGGCCGATCCTCGCATGGTATGAAGCGATGGCCACCGAGTTGCTTACGCCGGAGCTTTATCGCGCGGCGGTGTTGCAAGGAGTCGAGCCGTGAACCTCTTTTTCTTCAATGTCGCGCTTGCCGTCGTATGGGCCGTGCTGACCTTCTCGTTCACCGTGCCGAATCTCGTCTTCGGCTTCGTGCTCGGCTATCTTGCCCTGTGGGTGGCCCGCAAGGCGTTTGCCGATGCGAGCTACTTCGGCAAGCTTCCCGGAGCGATCATCCTGGTGGCCTTTGTGTTGTTCGAGTTGTTTCGCTCGAGCCTATTGCTTGTGCGCGACGTACTGACGAAGACCGACTACTCTCGCCCGTACGTCCTCGCGGTACCGCTGCGCGTGCAAACGGACGCCGAGATCACCCTGCTCGCGAACATCATCTCGCTCACCCCGGGCACGGTCAGCGTCGACGTCTCGGAAGACCGCCGCGTGCTCTACGTGCATAGCCTCTACACCTACGACGACCAGCAGGTGATCCGTGCGATCCAGGACCGACTGGAAGCGCGGATCCTCAATCTGACGCGGCGCAACGGCGAAGCGCCGGAGCGAAGCGAGGAGGAAGCGCAGCGATGAGCCCGTTCGAAGTCGGCATCATTGTCATCACGGTCGCGCTGCTCGGGGCGCTCTTGCTGGGGGCCTATCGGCTGTTTTCCGGGCCCACCGCGGCGGATCGAGTCGTGGCGCTCGATTTGTGCACCCTGCTCTCGATCGGGCTGATGGCGATCATCGCAATTCGCTCGGAGAACCCCCTGTTGCTCGACGCAGCGATGATCCTCGCGCTGGTCGCCTTCTTGATTACCGTCGCGCTCGCCTCGCTGATCCGCAGGGAACGGCCTCCCACCGAGGCCCTCGACGGCGCGCCGTCGAATGCGAACGCCGCCGGATCCACGGATAAGGAGGTGGAAGAGAGATGAGCCTCATCGAGTTCCTCGTGCTGCTAACGGCGGCGACCGGCGTCTTCTTCTCCGTCGTTGCCGCCATCGGCGTGATCCGCATGCCGACCGCCTTGACGCGCCTGCACTGCACCACCAAGGCGGCCACGCTCGGCGTCGGCTTTCTGGTGCTGGCCGCGGCGTTTCATTTCAACGACGGCGCCGTGGCCCTGCGCGCCCTCGCGGTGATTGCCTTTCTCGTGCTCACCGCACCCATTGCCGCCCACGCCATTGCCCGCACCGCCGCGCATAGTTACGACCGTGCGCCCGATGCCGAATTGCGCGAGCACGCCCCCAGCGAGCCTACCGCCGGTGACGCGCCGCCACCGACGAGCTAGGGAAGTGGCCCCGTCGTACGCCCAAGCCCATGGGCTTCGCCCGTGGATCGGGGGCGCAGAATGGATCCGACCCACGAGCGAAGCCCGTCGGATGAAACGCCCGTACCGGGTGCGACCCACGGGCGAAGCCCGTGAACTTGGACGACCGACCGCTGCCCAGTTTTGGGTGGCCTACTGGATGGAGGGGCCTCACGAGGCCTCGGCGAGGCGCTGCCACTGCTCGGCCAGTTCCACGTCCGGCTCGCAGAAGCGGACGTGACGGAGCGCTTGCTCGACGTTCGTGCCCCAAAGGGCGCGCGGGACGTACTGCAAGATGGTCAGCGCGGCATAACGGTTGCGCACCACGGGGCTGCGGATTGCCGTGGCGATCAGACGCGGCTCGAAGAGCGTGATGGCGTCGTTGGAAATCACTCCAAGCAACGCATCCAGCGCGGCGTGTGGCTCGAAGCCGGGCTCGTCGAGCCGCAATTGCTCGGCCGGGCCGGTGGCAATTTCGTCATGCGGCAACTGCTTGCTGCCGAGGCGCAACAACTCGAGCAAGCGCTCCTGCGGCTGCTCGCGAGCGAGGCGGCGCACCCATGGTGCGGTCAGTGGCACAAAGTTGAACCGTTCGAGCGTTTCGTCCCACAAGTCGAGCCCGAGGCCGGCGGCAACGTCGAAGGCGCGCTGCCGTTCCGCCTCGGTTCCCGTGCGAACGGCGGTGCTGACGAGGCGCAGCCAATGTGAGCGCGACAGCAACCCTTCACACTGCTGCGTCAACGTACGCCGCAACGAGGCGCTTGTGCACGTGAGCGCATGGTGGCTTTCGAGCCAGGCACGGACCGCCAGCGCCACCTCGGCGCCGGCGAGCGCGGCAGCGGGCTGCTGCGACAGGTGGCGCAACAGGTGGGCGACGGCAAAGCGCGCCTCCGGGTACTCGCCAATCAAGGGGGGGTGTTGCGGACTCGTCGAGCGCAAGAGGTGACGCATCAATTCGCAGGCCGCACCCAGCACGTCCGGCGGCAGCGCCGGTGTGGCAAGCACCGCGGAAAGCCGCGCACCCTTTGCGCAATGCAAGGCAAGCTCCGCCTCGAAGCCCTCGACGCGAAACCCTTCGGTAAGTAGCCAGTGGCGAACCTCCGGGGACTCGGAGCAGTATGTCGAGAGTCGCTCGACGAGGACGACGCGGCCGGCGCCGTAGTTCTGCTGCGCCATGCGCCACCAGGTTTCGCAGGGCTCGTCAAGGATGCGTCCCGCCGCCACGGCGGCGAACAGCGTGAATTCGTCGTGGCGCGCCAGATGGACGAGATCCGGCACATCCGCCGGCTCCCCGACAAGCCCGAGCAAGACAAGTCCGAGCTTGAGCGGCCCGCGGTGGGCGGCACGCCTCACGAGCCAGCGGGCAAGCTCGGCAAGCCCGTGCGCATCATGCTCGTCACGCCCGGCGCAGATTGCTTCGGTCAACGGATCCGCAAGCGGAAGCAGCGACGCGTCGCGCACGAACTGATAAAGCTGCACCCGCGCCTGACACGACTCGTCCCCCGCGGACCTGGCCGCCGCAAGCAGCAGCTCGTGAATGTGTACAGCGAGTTCCTCGAGTGTATTGGCGCCGGCCGGCGGCGGTGCGTCATGGTCGCCGGAGCCGCTCGAGCCGGACGCCGGCTCCCCGAAGAGCAGCTGTTGCGCGTCATACCGGCATCCATCCGGCAACGGTTGGGAAGCGGGCATCTTGAGGAGCCACTCAAAGAGTGCTTGCCCTTCCTGCCACGGAAGCGTGGCTCCCTGTTTCTGCGCGGGCAGAGGGGTCATAAACGGCCTCTTGCAGTGCGTGGCTCGTCGCTGCCGTGAAAGAAGTATTCGGTTGCTCGTGGCTCGTAACAGAGCGGCGACTCAGGAAACCGGCACCATGAGATGTGCCGGACGCCTCGACGCACTTCGGTTACAAGCCACTGGCCCCCTCATTTGGTAAAGCGGCGAGT
>SKZP01000386.1 GCA_007127275.1 Planctomycetota bacterium | reverse complement strand
GGAGGTGGAGGAGGTTGACGAGGACTCTTCGGTGGCCATTCGTACCTCACTCTCGAAGGGCCCGATAACAGGCTGCTTGTGATTCACGAGAACGGTTCCACGTAGGAAACGCACCACCACCGAACAATCCATCCCCGTTTTCCGTCCAAAGCCGCTGCGGAGGCAAGAACCCCGCGGAACAGGGCCTCCTTGAGTACAGGAACGGACAAAAAAAAACAATTCCGAACGTCGAGTGTCACGAGGGAAGGCTCTGCGAGGCGCAGGTCGGCCCAAAAGGCGGAGGACGAACAACTCGAACGCCAAACCGCTCGCAGCGCAACCAACGACAGCGAAGCAGAGCAGAGCGCAGTGCCTCAACTTCGAAAGCAATTTTCTGACAGCTCCTTAGTCGGTTGCCCGCTCTTCCAGATACTGGCGAACACGTTCCGGCGGTTGCCGTTCCCCGTGCAGGCGTCCTTCGGCCATTTCCTTGTCCGTGGGATAATACGTCCAGAACAGTACTGCCCCCACAATCGCGATCAGCGAGGAGCCCGGCCCGGCAAGCCGCACCCCCCAGTCGGCGAGGTAGGCGTAGCCGAACAGCGCGAAGCTGACGCCGCTGACGAGCAGGGCAATGCCAATGCCAATCTTCATCATCAGCCCGAAGAGGCCGAAGTAGAGGCTTTCACGCCGCAGGCCGGTGCGCATGGTGTCAAGCTGCACCACATCGGCGAGCATCAGATATTCAATCACGAAGATGCCCGCGAGCCCGAGCCCCGTGACGACGCAAATTGCGTAGATGACCGCCCAGTCCGGCACGGGCACCCACGGCATGCCGGCGATTGGGGCAAACGACGGGCCGAGAATAAACAGAAGGATGCAGAAGCTCGCCGTGATCCGTTTGCCGATAAAGCGCAGCATCAGGTACCACATGGGAATCCCCACGAAAAAGGCGGCGGCGAGGCACAGCGCGAAAAACGCCGACGCGCGGAAGTTGCCGTGCTTGTCGAGCGCACCGCTTGCCCCGGCGACCTTGGCGTTCTCCGCCGAGGTTAGCAGACCGCGTTGTACCAGCTCCTCGCCGAGTACCTGCCCGTCGAGCGGGGCATCCGGATCGCCGTCGGTGAGTTCGAGTCGCACCGCTTCGAGCGTTTCCTTCGGCAGCAACGGATCGTCGGCAAACGGGGAGGCGTCGTGGCCGAGCACACTGGCTCCGAACGCCCCCACCGGGTCGGGCACCGGAATGGGCTCGCCGCTGGCGACAAGGACGTAGTTGCGCGCGTCGTTCACCGCAAGCATCGTCTGCGGCATATACGGCAGCGCATTGGTGACGAGCACGAAGGAGGCGTGCAACGCGACGAAGGCGCCGAGGAAGCCGATGAATGGCTTGAAGGTGAAGATGGAGCGCATGGAAGCGCCGAGCGGCTGCAACGGCTCGGGCACCCGCTCCGGCACGGCGATGAACGTACCCTCGTACGGTTCGGTCGCGGCGCGCGCCTCCAGAAGCGACCTCGACGACAGCGCGGCGTCGGACTGCTCGCCGCTGGCCGGCGCGCCTTCATTCTCCGGCGCCTCGTCCTGCGGTACGTCGTCGGCGTGGTCGGTGCCGAGCCGCGGCGGCGGAGCACGGAAAAACTTGACGTCTTCGCCCAATGCCTTGAGACCGAGGTACCGCAACGTGCGCGGCGCCAAGATGATTGCGAACCACATCGTGTGCCACAACAAGACAATCCCGCTGCGGAAGTCGAGCACCGGCGTGTCGTCGTCGTCTTTCCGCTGTACTTCCGGCTCGCGCTCGCTCTCGGCCCCTTCGGTGACGGCGTGACCGTGTGGCCATGCGGTCAGTGCGGCGCGCGTTCCCGGGCTTGCCGTCGTCGCCGACTCGTGCGGCGCCGGCGAAGGCTTCGTTTCCTCTTCGAGGTAGCCCTTCGTGCGCATCTCTTTCGGCACGCGGAAGGTGAACAGCACCGCCGCGAAGCAGAAGATGCCGATGCCCGCCATCAGCAGCGCCGCGTTGAACAACGAGACCATCAACCCCGGCAGCACTTGACCGAGCACCACGCCGAACACGACCATAATGCCGAGCATCGTCGAGACCTGACGGCGGTCTTCCGGGTGCGGCGTAATCTCGGGAAGCAAGGCGAGGTACGGCATCGCCATCAGCGTCGTCGCAATCCAGAACACCGTGACCAACACCGTGTAAAGCAGGCTGTTGACGGCGATTACCATCTCGCGCGGCGCCTCGAACAGCCCGAAGATGCTCTCCGGCGTGAGTGCGAACAGTCCGACGAAGCAGACCACGCACGGAATGCCCCCGGCGAGGATGAACGGCTTGCGTCGGCCCCAGCGGGTTTTCGTGTGGTCGGACCAGTAGCCAATCACCGGGTCGGTGACCGAGTCGAAGTAGACGCGCCCGACGACCATCACGGTGACGAAAACCCACAGCGGCACGATCACGTTCGTCACCGCGACGGTCGCCGCCTCGGGGGGCACAAGGTGCTTCTGCAGCCACCCCGTCATCATCCGCAGCATCGCCACGTAGCCGAGCATCCCCATTACGTAGGTCAGCTTGGCCGTAAGCGGCAGCCGCGGCAACGCAGACAAGTCTTCCTGCGCTGCGTCCTGGGAAGTTGGACCGGCAAGTGCCATACGCTCTAGATTTTCCCGTTGTTTAGGGGCCGCATGGCCCAAAACGGACGGGCGCCTCGGTTCGGTGGCTACCTGAAGCGGCTGATCCTACCTATTCGGTCCCGGGTGTCGCCAGCATCGCTCGGATCTTGTACCGATCTCCGAAGCCGTCGCGGTACTCCCGCGGTTCCGACGTCAGGCCGCCGGGACGGATGGCGCCGCGAGTCTCTTCGCGCAACGAGTCGACGAGCAGATCATGCAGTTCCCGGCTGCTCAGTCGCCCCTTGTTCTCGAAAAATACAACCATTTCCATTTCGGCATTTTCCCCCGCGTCTTCCGGCGGCTCGATCGAGATCTCCTCGACGATCAGTTCGGGATTCTCGTTGGCGAACTCGCGCAGGGCGTAGACGACCCGCAGACTGTGTGCGGTTGGCTCCAAGGTGGCGCGTAGCGCTTCGACGAGCGGCTCCGCGTCGCGGACCTCTTTCTCCGCCTGCTTCAGCCGTTGCGTGAGGTCGCGCACCGCCTGCTCCTCCCCCTGGATGGCGCGGCTCTGCTCGTCGGCGGCCTGAGCGAGTTCGTGCGTCGAGGCGATCATCCACAAGAGCATCAGCACCACCGCAAGCGCGCCGGCGTAGAGAAAGACCGTGCGGTGCAGAAAGTTGCGCTTCGCCTTGACCGCCGTGGACTCGAGGTTCACCGCCGCGCCGGGCTGCGACTCGAGGCCGATGCGCGCAAGCCCCGTCGCCACCGCGTAGCAGCCCGGCACCTTGTTCGGGTCCCACTCGCCCCGGCGCACGACATCCGGCTGCTTCGCCCTTTCCTCCAGCAGCGCGAACGGGTCGAGCACCTCGACCGGCTGGCGAAAGCGCTGGCGCATCACCTCGACACCGCCGGTGAACTTGACCAAGTCACCGGCAAGCAGGACGCGGTTGACGTTCAGCCCCGGCTCCTTGAGGTGAATGCGCGCAAACGTGAGTGTCGACTCGAGCGCCCGGTGCAACTCGTCGGCCTGGCTCCACAACTCGACCTGCAAACGCGTGCCGTCACGTGAGCCTCGCTCGTTCGGCGTGACGTCGGTCTTGCCGATCAAGGCGCGGTAGGCCTTGTCCAAGGGCAACTTCTTGTGCTCGGCGAGGATCTCCGCCATCTCCTTCAAGCCGACGTTCAGGTTGCGCGCAAAGACGAGCACCCCCTTGCGCACGAGGCAAAACTCGCTCTCTTCGCAGCCGACGGAGAGCAGCAGCACCGTCTCCTCGTCCTCCGCTTCCGCGCCGAGCAAGTAGGCGTGGTAAAGCGCAAGGCACGACGGCGTCACGCGACCAGGGGAGAGCTTCAACTCGGCGAGTTGGTCGTAGATGCGCTGCAGGTAGGAATCCTTGGCGAGCGCAAGCGCCGCGGTCTGCACGCCGGCCGAGTCGGGGTCGAACAGCACCGTGTGGTCGTAGATGAGCTCTTCCTCGGCCTTTTCCAAAAGGTCGTCGAGCTCGAATTGGATGATGATCGCTTGGCGTTTCTCGTCCCCCTCGGGCACCTCCACGTAGCGCAACATCAACTCGCGCCCCGTGATCCCGGTGACCCCGCCACGCACATGCACGCCGGCCTGGGTATACCGCTCGAGCCACTGATCCACCTCCGCGACCAGCGCCGCCCGCGCCGCGTCACCCGAGCCAGCGAGTTCTTGCGAGGCAAACAAAAAGGTCGGCACCGTCACCGCACTCGTCAGGCGTGCGCCTTCCGTGCGCTGTTCCAACTCGACGATTCGCAGGGCGGAGCTGTTGACTTCGATACCAATGGAGCGCATGGCGATGGTGGTCGTGGGTCGTGGGTCGTGGGTTTGTGGGTGGTGGGTCGTGCCGCTCGCTGGAGAGGAGGCCTTCGGTGCTCGCTCTTTTCTTGCCTTGCGCTGGCTTACTTGCTGCGTGGAGGTTGGAGGTTGTCGTTGAGCTTGCCCGTTAATGGTTGTCGAGGATGCGTTGGGCGGCTGCGCGGGCTTGGGCTTCCAGTTGGCTCCAATCCTGTTTCGTGAATTCGCGCCAGTGGTAGAGACCGCTTGCGGGCTCGTCGGAGTGCGTGACGTCGGTGACGCTGTAGAAATGCTCAATCAATTCGCTTGCGCGGCCGACGCCGAAGCTATCCGTTTCGGAGTCCCAAGCCTCGCCGACTTCGTCGGTCCCCAGTTGCCGGACCTGCGGCCACTCGGTGCGCAGCACGTCCCGTGCAAGCGTGCGGGCCAACTCGCGCATGTCGGTGGCGCGCTCCGGATACTCGGCCTCGTTGAGTTGCGCTTCGTGGAGCAATTCCTCGGCAATCTCGGTCAGCGCCGTGCGGGCGACCGTACTCGGACGACTCAGCGGCATCTCCCGAACGACGCGGCGGTAGAGCGTCGTCGCCATGCCGCGCTCCCCGCCCCGTTCGAAGTCAATGGCACGGGTGAGCAACGGGGCAACGCGCTCCTCCCAGCGGGCGAGCATCGACGCTTCCACCTCGGCGTGCCGTTCCCGCTGCAGACCCTCGAAGCTTTCTTCCCAGCCCGCCAACCTCTCGAGGCTCGTCGCCATGCTCTTGAAGATGTGCGGGTACTCTTCTTCGTAGGCTCGTTCGCCCGCCGCCCCGTCTCGTGGGGTCCGCGGGCCCCGCTCTCGCCGGGGTTTGTAGCGAGTGAGAACCTCCTGGGGCAACTCTTGCACCCGTTGCGGCGACAGGCGGCTGCGAATTGCCTCGGCCTGGTCCTGGGCGCGTTCGAGGCGCTCGCGTGTGTAGGCACGGTCGAGTTGTTGCAGCAGCATCTGTGTCTCCCGAATCTGGAACTCGAGCGGCGAAACGATCTGCGCGAAGTCGGCCTCGGCCATGCGCACCTGGCGCGGGTCGTACAGCGTCAGTGCAAGCGCCTCGAGAATGGCGGCAAGCGCGGTCGCGTCGTCGTCGGCACCCCGGGCGAGGGCGGCCTCCTCCCGCAGACGCGCCACCTCCATAGCGTGAGGATCCACCGCGACCGGCAGCGGAAGCGTCTCGTTGCGCGTCAGCATCAGCACCTCGAGTCGCGTGCCGCGCCGCCTGCCCTGCACCTCGAACGGGGTTGCTCGGCCGTCGAGCGAACCGAGATGAAGGTACTCCTCCGTGCGCGGCACCACCACGCGCGTTGCCGCAAGCGGGCCGCCGTCCGAGGTTTCCAGTGCCGCACGGTGGTACGACAACAGCGGCTGCGTATCACTCTCGAGAAAGCGAGCCATGGGCTGTTGAGCGGAAAAGCGCGGCACGTCCCCGAACAGACCGAGTGCGCCGTGCTCGCGCAGCCCCGGGGCCGAGAGAGTCAAGCGCGGCGAGCCGTCCGGCGCAAAGCCGAGCACTAGTTCGGCCTCGACCACCCCGAGCTGTTGCATGCGACCTGACGGCCGCGAGTAGGGATCAATCAACCGGCCAGTCACGACCAACTTTTCGCCGGCGAATTCGGGCCCTGCGTCGTGCTCGGCGGGTTGCTCGTCGTCGTCCCGCTCTCGCTTGACCTCGCGCACCTCGAGCCGGCGCTCGACGGAAAGGTCGAACATGCGGCCAAGCGGTTCGTCATCCCCCCGGCGCAGCACCGCGTCGAAGTGGCGCATCAGCACTTCCGGGCGAAGGGCTTCCTCGTCCTCCTCGCGGTGGCGCACAAGCTCAAAGCTGCCGTTGACGTGCATGCGCCACTCGAGCACTCCCCGGCGCAGCCGGCCTTGTTCGAGCACCACGGGCTGAAGCGTCGCCTCGTCGGCCTCCTCCGTCTCGGCAGCAACGACCAACGGCTCCTCGCCCTGCGCGGCCGACTCGCCGAGGCGGGCGACGACGTCGTCGAAGTACATCCGCTGGCCGCCGCCGGCGACGCTCACCCCGACACGCGCCGCACGTGCCCGCTCGGGAACTTGCACATCGAGGACCACTTCGCGCCACTCGCTCGACCGCACGTGTTGCGAAACCACGGTCGCCAGCGGGCTCGTCGCCTCGGGGTCGGCGAAGAACACAATCTTCAAGCCGCCGCCACCGCGCGCGCCGCGACCCTGACGCACAAAGACGCTCGCCGAGAGCACGTCTTCGGGCTCGACCTCGATCACGTCGACGGAAAAGGCGTCGGTGGAGCCGTAATCCTCGGCGGCTTGCCGCGCAATCATCAGCGAACGCTGTCCGGTACGCGAGCCGCCGGGGTTCGAAAAGTGCGAGTCGTAGCGCGAGCCCGGCACGAAGTCCCAGCCGGGTACGCGTCGAGCGTCCTCCTGGTCGTCGTCGTGTACCTCCTCGAAGCTCCAGTTGGTACGAATCAACGAACCTTCCGGCGGCCGAATATCCTCCGGTTCCAGTTGTTCCTCGGGGCTGACGCCGCGCGCCCCGGTAATCAGTGCAAGCACGACGCCGCCGAGCACCGCGACAAGCAGGCCCACCTCGGCACTGCGCCACATCCAGGCGCGACTCTTGCGACTCGACCGGCCCGTGTGCAGGAACTGCTCCATTTCCTGCTCGGCGTTCGTCGCGTAGTCCTGCGCCGCGTCTGCCGCCTTCTTCGGTCGCGCGCCCTTCTCTGCTTGCTCCGCCCGCGTGTCTTTCAAGTCCCGTTCGACAACTCCGGCGAGCACCTCGTCGACCTCGAGATCCCCCTCGGGAAGCGTGTCCCGCTCATCCCCTTGCGGCTCCGGTTCCGGCTCGGCCGGCGGTGCTGTCGGATCCTCGAAGCGCAAGATGGTGTGGCCAATCTTCACCTTCGAGCCGTCGCCAAGCGGCACCGGGGTATTCGGCTCAATCTTGCGGCCGTCGACCCGTGTACCGTTCGTCGAGCCGACGTCCTCGGCGCAAACACGACCCGCGTGCCGGTAGATGCGCGCGTGCATCGCCGAGCTTTCCGTGTCGTTCTTCAGCGGATGCGTGTTCGTGTGCTTGTTGCGGCCAATGGTGATCTCGTCGTCGCCGAGTGCGATCAGCGGCGCGGAAAGCTCACCGACGAGCACGACAAGTTTTGCCGGCGGCGGCTCCGGCGCGGGCCGTTGCGGGTCGACGAAGCGCAACGCAATCTTTTCCACCGAGATCACGTCGTCGGTGGAAAGCGTTGCCTCGTCGACCTTGTGGCCGTTGACGTAGATGCCGTTGGTCGAGTCGAGATCCCGCAGGCGCACCGTGCCGTCGGCGCTACGCAAGAGCTCGCAGTGCGCGCCGGAGATGGAGGTGGCGCGGATGACAATGTCGTTGCTCGACTTGCGTCCGAGGACGGTTCGCGGGTTGATCAGGAACGACTTCGCGGGCAGCTCGAATTCCTCGGTGCCACTGTACGGCACAAGGTAGGGCGTCTCCGGGGGAATGTCACCGTGCGACTGCGCTTCCACTCCGAGAGGAGCAAAGTCCGCGTCGTCAGACAGACTCCCCGCGGCGACATCCTGCGCAACCGCCTCCGCGGTTTCCTTGTCACGTACAAAGGCGAACTCGGTACGACCAATCCGAACACGGTCCCCCTGATGCAGCGTATGCGGCCCGTCAATCTTCGTACCATTGACCAGCGTGCCACTTCGCGAGCCGAGATCCTTTAAAATAGCCACACGGGCACCGGCGTCAACGCGCACCTCGCAGTGTTTGCGCGACGCCTTGCCGTCCTCGACCGTAATCGCCGCCTGCGGCGAGCGCCCAATGACGAGCGGCTCTGCGGCATCCAGGCCGAGAGGCACCGGCTCGGCAGGGCCATTTTGGAGAAACTGTAG
>SKZP01000626.1 GCA_007127275.1 Planctomycetota bacterium | reverse complement strand
TGGCGAGCGGGGGACGAGAGTCCCCCGAGTCTACGTGCCTTCGCGAAGCAAATAGACTCGGGGGACTCTCGTCCCCCGCTCGCCTAAAACGGGACTCCCTTACGCGGCGGTGGATGGGTCGCCGCCGCTGAGGCGCTTGGTGCGGAGGCGTAGGGCGTTGCTGATGACGGAGACGCTGCTGAGGCTCATGGCTAGGGCGGCGATCATTGGGTTGAGCAGCAGGCCGATGAAGGGGTAGAGGACCCCGGCGGCGATGGGCACGCCAGCGGAGTTGTAGACGAAGGCGAAGAAGAGGTTTTGTTTGATGTTGCGCATTGTGGCACGGCTCAAACGCAGGGCGCGGACCAGGGCGGTGAGGTCGCCGCGGACGAGGGTGACGTCGGCGGCTTCCATGGCGACGTCGGTGCCGGTGCCCATGGCGATGCCGACGTGGGCTTGTGCGAGCGCCGGGGCGTCGTTGATGCCGTCGCCGGCCATGGCGACGTTCTTGCCTTGCGTTTGCAGTCGCTCGATTACCGCGGCCTTTTCGTCGGGCAGCACCTCGGCAATCACCTCGTCGATATTCAACTCCTTCGCGACGGCGCGGGCGGTGGTTTCATGATCGCCGGTGAGCATCGCCACGCGGAGGCCGTGCTTGTGCAGCGCATCAATGGCGGCTTTGCTGGTCGGCTTGATCGGGTCGGCGACGCCTAGAATGCCGGCGGGGGTGCCGTCCACGGTGACGAGCATCGCGGTTTGACCCTGCGTGCGCAACGCGTCGAGTTGCGAGTTTAGCTCGGCGGAAACCTCGACGCCGTGCTCGCGCATCATCGCGGTGTTGCCGAGCACGATGCGCTTGCCCTCGACAGTGCCGTGCACCCCTTTGCCGCGCACGGCCTCGAAGCTCTCCGCGCTGCCGAGCGTGTGGCCGTGCCCCTCGACGTGCGCCACGATCGCCTCGGCCAGCGGGTGCTCGCTGCCGCGCTCCAGCGTGCCGACGAGGCGCAGCCACTCCGCCTCGGCAAGCTCGCCGACGGTGGCGGTATGCACCACACTCGGCTTGCCCGCGGTGAGCGTGCCGGTCTTGTCGAGCACGACCGTGTCCACGTCGCGCAGCCGCTGAATGGCGGCGGCACTGCGGAAGAGCACACCGTTGGTCGCGCCGCGGCCGGTGGCCACCATGATGGAGATCGGCGTGGCGAGCCCCAAGGCGCACGGGCAGGCAATGATCAGCACGGCGACCGCATTGACCAGCGCAAACGCCAGCGCCGGCTCCGGCCCCGCCAGCGCCCAGACGACGAAGGCAATCACCGCCACGCCGACGACCGCCGGCACGAACACGGCGGCAACCTTGTCGACGTAGCTTTGAATCGGTGCCCGGCTGCGCTGCGCCTGCGCGACCATCTCGACAATCTGCGAAAGCATCGTCTCCCGGCCGACCTTCTCCGCACGCATCACGAAGCTGCCGTTGCCGTTGACCGTCGCACCGATGACACGTTCGCCGGGGCCTTTTTCCACGGGGATCGGCTCGCCGGTGAGCATCGACTCGTCGACGGTGCTCTCCCCTTCCAGCACCTCGCCGTCGACCGGCACCTTTTCCCCGGGGCGGACGCGCAGCTTGTCGCCGACGTGCACCTCCTCCAGCGGCACGTCGCGCTCCGTGCCATCGTCCTCGACGCGGCGGGCGGTGCGGGGCTTGAGCCCGAGCAGCAACTTCAGCGCCTCGTTGGTGCGGCCCCGCGCCTTGAGCTCCAGCATCTGCCCGAGCGCGACCAGCGTGACAATTACCGCGGCCGCCTCGTAGTAGACGGCGACCATGCCGTGATGCACCTGAAATGCGGCGGGAAAGATCCACGGCACGACCGTGGCAATAAAGCTGTAGATCCAGGCCATGCCGACGCCGATGCCGATCAGCGTGAACATGTTGAGGTTCCACGTGCGGATGGAGTGATACGCGCGCACGAAGAACGGCCCGCCGCACCAGAAGACGACCGGCGTGGCGAGAAGCAGTTGCAGCCACGGATTCCACCACTGCATCAGCGGCGCGAGCGCGGGAATCAGGTCGGCCCCTTTGGCGAGGATCAGCACCGGCACGGTGAGCACCGCACCGACGACGAAGCGCCGGCGCATGTCGAGGTACTCGGGGTTTTCCTCTTGCTCGGCCGAGTCGGGAACGGTGCGCGCCTCGAGCGCCATGCCGCATTTCGGGCAGGTGCCGGGCTCCTCGGAGACGACCTCCGGGTGCATGGGGCAGGTGTACTCGACCTTTTCCCCGGCGCCGGCCGCGGGTTCCTCGGCGCTGACGTCGCGCACGAGGCCCATGCCACACTTCGGGCAAATCCCCGGCTTGTCGCTCTCCACGCCGGGGCAGCAGTGGCAGATGTAGCGCGCCTTGCCGCGGCTGCCGGGGCGCGGTTTGTGGTCCGCCACGGCGTGGTCGTGCGGGTGCTCTTGCTCGTCCCGAGCCGTTGTCGTTTCCGTCTTGGCTTGGTCGGCAGCCTCCGGCTGCTGCTGGGCGCGTGCCTGACAACAGCTTCGCACGGGGGACACCTGCGGCGAGGGGGAAGGTGTTGTGCCCGACTCGTCGGTGTTCGTCATATCGGAGTCGCTGATCTTTACCTCGGGGGACCCTTGTTCTTGAGCGTTCGCTACTCTTCAAAGTCCTCTTCGGTGAGGTTGAACATGCGCATCAATTCTTCCATTTGGGATTGCAGCGTTCGGATGTCACCTTGTTGCTCGTCGAGCTGGCTTTGCTGATCCTCCATTTCCTTGCGCTGCTCCTCCATTTCCCTTCGTTGCTTCTCCGCTTGGTTGCGCAACTCCTCGAGTTCCTGTTCGCGCGCTTCGTCGCGTTCTTCGAGCTCGGCGGTGCGTCGTTCGACAAGTTCCTCAAGCCGCTCAATCTCCCGCCGGTTTTCTTCGCGCAACTGCTCAATATGCCCCTGCATCGACTCCATGCGGCGCTCGGTCTGCCGGAGCCGCTCGGTTAACTCGCCAAGGCGCTGTTTGTGTTCGTGTAACTCGTCATGGAGTTGGTCGCGCTCGTCCTCCGCCTCTTGCAATTCGTCGTTTAACTTCTCGAGAGTCGCGTCGAGCTCGTCGAGTCGCTGATCGGTTTCCTCCATCTGTTCCTCGAGCGCTTCCTGCGCGCGGCGGTTTTGCTCAATGGCCTCGGCGTTCGCTTCTTGGTCTTCCGCCAGTCGCTCTGCCTCGGCTTTGAGGGTGCGGAGCTGATCTTGCTGGGATTCGAACTCGTCGTGCAGCTTGCGACGTTCGGATTCTCCCTCGCCGATGCGGTTCTTGTTCTCTTCGACTTTGCGCTGATTTTCCGCGTATTCCTCTTCGATGCGTTGGAGTTGTTCGCGGGTTTCTTCGACTTGCGAGCGGTAGCCCTGGGCGTTCTGGATCCAGTCCGAGAGCATTCGGTTGGATTCCTTGAGCGCCTCCTGGGTGCTCTCGACGCGGGCGCGGGTGCGGTCAAAGTCGTCTTGTGGCTGCGAGTTCAACACGAGCACCGTCAGTGCGACAAGTACAGCCACCCCGCCGAGCGCAAGCACCACCGTCCACGGCACGGTCGAGCCGAGTTGCTGCACGCGAGCGCCGTCCTTGCGCCCGTCGTTCGCCCCTTTGTCGCCACTACCGGTGTCCGGGTGGTGAAACGTCACACGCGCCGCGCCTGCGCCGGAGGTCGCTTTTTTTTCGCCGGAACTGGGTGGCTTGTCACTCGTTTGACGCGTATCGTTGGGGCTCGAACTCATCGCGCGTCCTTGCGGTTGCTCACTTCAACTCGTTTCCCACAAAACACACAACGACGAGCCTACATTCCGAACCCGGCCACGCGCCACCGCAAACCACTTGACATCCTCGCCCGGACCCGCTATATCCGCACCCTGCCGCATGACGCTGCTCACGTGAGGAACGTCACGGCACACCGGTGAGATAGCTCAGCTGGTAGAGCGTCGCCCTGAAAAGGCGAAGGTCGCCGGTTCGACCCCGGCTCTCACCATCAAGCAAAGGCCCGGCTCGCCAAGGTTTGCGGCGACCGGGCCTTTCGCATTCTGTCGCGAGGTCCACTCGGTGCAAGGAAAGAGCACGCCGGGAGTGCCGTTGGGTTCAGCGGCATCACAATTGCTTGGTAACGGCCCCTCGGGCCGCGGGCCGCGGGCGTATGCGCGTGCGGGCTTCTGCGCGTGCGCTTGCAATGTCTACTGATGCCGCTGGTCCGGTATTCGGGCAGAGCCGGTGGGCTTGTGCGGTCAGCCTCGTTGTGGGGTTGAGCTCGCGAGGCGTTGCGCGGCTTGTTCGCCGCTTTGGATGGCGTCGTTGACGCCGACGCCGTCGAGGTAGGCGCCGGCTAGCTCGAGGCCCTCGAGGGTGGCGTGGAGCCGCGCACGGATGGCTGCGAGGCGGCGGCGGTGACCCACGGAAAACAGCGGCAGCGCATGGCTCCAGCGGCGCACGCATGCGAAGGCCGGGCGCGTCGCGGTGAGGCGCAGCGGCTCGCGGAGATCGGCGTGGACGGTGCGGATGACGTCGCCGTCGTTGTCGAGCTCGTCAAGCACGTCGGGGTCGTTGGCGCCGCCGAGAAAGGCGTTGAGCAGCACGTGGCCGGCCGGGGCGCGCCCGGGAAACACCGCGCTGGTCCAGATGGCCCCGAGGGTGCGCCGGCCGGCGAGCCGCGGAATGAGAAAACCGAAACCGTCGAGTGAGACACCGAGGTCGCTCAAGCGGTAGCCGAGCGCAACCGTCTGCATGGGCTGGTATTCAATGGAGTCGAGCAGAGCGGCGAGTTCCGCATCCAACGGCGCAAGGAGTCGTGCCGATTGGTGCCCCGGCGTGGCGAGCACGAGGTGTTGCGTGCGCCAGCGCTCCGGCGCCCGGCTTGCCTCGCCGCCGGGGGGGGTGGCGACGACGTCGTAGCCGCCATGCTCGTCGCTGCGCACGGGCTGGATGGCGAGCACGCGCCGGGCGGTGTGTACCCGCTCGCCAAGCGCGTCGCGCAACGCCTCGGGCAGCCGTGCGAGACCGCCACGGTAGCTGTAGACGCGGCGCTTGAGCGCGGCATACGGGTCGGAGGCCGTGTGGTTGTCGCTGTGGTTGTCTTCGCTGCGGCGTGACTTCGCTTCGCGGCGCTTGCGGATGCCGGCAAAGGAACGGGCAAGTGCTCCGGTGGTGATGCGACCGTGATCCTTGGCAAGCTCGACGAGCCGCGGCAGGGTGGCCCGCACGGACATGCGCCGGATGTCACCGGCGTAGATGCCGCCGAGCACCGGATCCACGAGCCGTTCCGCCACTTCGGTGCCGAAGCGCCGCGCGACGAAGACCGCCACCGACTCGTCATGCTCGTCGTCGCGCCACCGCTCACGCTCGCTTTCGCGAAAGGCTTCGCTGAGCATTCGCGTCCGCCCGCGCAGGGTCAGCAGCTTGGAGGTGAACAGCAAGCTCAGCGGGTTCACACCGACGAGATGCGGTGCGCCGACGCCCAAGAGGTACCGCCGCCGCGCCGCCGTCGCCGAGAGCACTCGTTGCTCGGCAAGGCCCAACTCGTCGGCGAGCGCCAATGCGGCTAGCGCGCCGCCGCGCAGCGTGTTCGGGCCAAGGTCCACTTGGTAGCCGGCCTCGCTGGAAACCGAGCGGATCACGCCGCCGAGGTGAACAGGCTCCGCCTCGAGGAGGTGCACGTCGAGGCCGCGCTGCATCAGTCGGTATGCCGCGGTCAGCCCGGCGACGCCGCCGCCGACGACGAGCACGTCATGTTTCGGCGCCTCCGCCCGGCGTTGCATTCGTGGTGGTACTTCGAGCGCGGTGCTACCCGCCGTTGCGTTCATTCGTATTCGACTTATTGCTGCGTTGCCTTGACCATCAAGGTATCAGAGTACGACGTGTACGTGTCGTCCTTGTCGCGGTACTCGGGGAAGAGTTCTTTCATGTATTTCTGCAGCGTCTGGTAGGTCGGCCCGAAGCTGCCCTTGTAGAGGTAGTTCATCTGCAGGTCGTAGCCGAATTCGAGTGCCGTTTGGTAGCGCTTCTCGCGGTCGCGCTCTAGCGCCTTGTTCAAGAAGCCGCGCACCTCCGGCGGCACGTCGGGGTTGAACTCCTCAATGGGCGGAATCGGCTTCGAACTCACGTTCTCCAGGGTCTGCATGGTGTCCTGGTCATTGAAGATGTTTTCCCCGGAAAGCAACTCGTACATCACCACGCCAAGCGAGAAGATGTCGCTGCGGCGGTCGGTCTTTTCGAAGCGGGCCTGCTCCGGGCTCATGTACTGGAGCTTGCCCATCAGGATTTCCCCTTCGCGGTCGCGCATCACATGCGCCGCCTTGGCAATGCCGAAGTCGGTGATCTTCGGCACGCCTTGGGAGTCGATCATCACGTTCTTCGGCGAAATGTCTCGGTGCACAATCTGCAGCAACTCGCCGTCCTCGCCGGTTTTTTCGTGCGCGTAGTGAAGACCCATGCAGGTGCGGGCGACGACGAAGGCGACGAGGTCCACCGGCAGCTTGCGGTTGAGTTCGGTGTGGCGCTCGAGGAAGGCCTCGAGGTTGACGCCGTCGACGTACTCCATGGAGATGAAGTAGGTCCGTTCAAGCTGGCCGAACTGGTAGACCTGCACAATGTTCTGGTGAATGAGGTCGGCGACGAGTTTCGCCTCGCCGACAAACATTTCGACGAACTCGGGGTCGCTGGCCAACTCCTCGAGAATCATCTTGATGGCGACGCGCTTCTCGAACCCGTCGGAGCCGTACTGCACCGCCTCGTAGACTTTGCCCATGCCGCCCGCGGCGATCTTGCGCGTGAACTTCAGCTTGTATTGGTCGACAATCGGTTGCATAACACCCACCTCGCAACGACGCCGCGCACGCACGACATCAACGCAACGGCACGGAGGAACTTCGGTACGGTCGCAGTATGGTACCAGTGCGCAGTGACCGGTGGCTAGGGGATGGCCGAATGATGACGGGGCACGGCACCGTGCATCCCTCGTATGCGGAGGTGTCCGCCAGGCCAACGGGCCTCGCCGGCTTCGCCGGTGGGTCGCTGTGTCGGGCGCCGGCCGTGACTCGCCTCCGTTTCAGGTCACCCACCCGGCGACGTGCGAATCCCGTTGCGGTCTCATTTCTGAGGCGAGTGCCGGGCGCCCTGCGCTCCCTGGTTTCGTCATAACTTAACCGCATCCGGGTGAAGCCCGCCGGCTTGGAACACGTGCACGTGTAGCGCGTCGTGCTCGGTTGCTGGGCTTGAAAGCTGGCGGATGGTACAACACCGTTGCTTGTTCGCCGTTGCCGACTCTCGCCCCTGTGCGCCCTGTCATGATGGACGAAGCGCTTGCCAAGCTCGTCACGCAGTTGCGCAAGGCGACCGACGAACAAGTGGAGCAGGCATTCGAAGAACTGGAACGGCGCCACGAAGCGGGCGAAAAGATTGACCTTGTGGATGTACTGCTCGGCCGCGGGGTGCTCGACGAAGCAACGGCGCTTCGTTTGCGCAAGCACGCGGCGCGCGAGTTGGGTCCCAACATCCCCGGCTACCGGATTGTCGAGCCACTGGGCGGCGGCGGCATGGGACGCGTCTACGCGGCGAAGCAGGTGCAACTCGACCGGCTCGTCGCTCTCAAGGTGCTCGCCCCCGAGCTGGTGCGCGACGAAGAGGCGCGGGCGCGTTTCTTGCGCGAGGCCAAGGCGGCCGGGCGGCTGGATCACCCGAACATTGTCAAAGCCTACGACGTCTCGCTCGGTGAGCCGGACAAGGAGATTCCGCCGTACATTGCCATGGAATTCGTGCGCGGCGAGACGTTGCACTCGCTGTTGCAGCGCAGGAAGCGGCTCAGCGAGCGGCTGACGCTCAAGGTTGCCAGCGCGGTCGCCGCCGCCCTTGACCACGCGCACCGCCAGGGGCTCGTTCACCGCGACATCAAGCCGGACAACATCATGCTCACCGCCAAGGGGGAGGTGAAGCTGTGCGACCTCGGCCTCGCCAAGCGCATGGGCCAGGACCAGACGCTGACGCACAGCGGCATGACGCACGGCACGCCACATTTCATGTCGCCGGAGCAGGCACAGGGCCGGCGTGACCTCGACATTCGCTCCGACTTGTACTCGCTGGGCTGCACCATGTTTCGCGCCGCGGTGGGAAAGCCGCCGTACGCCGCGGATACCGCGCTTGAGCTGTTGATGGCGCACGTCGAAAAGGCGACCCCTTCGCCCAAGGCCCTTCGGCCGGAGCTGAGCATTGGCTTCGACCGGATTGTGCGCCGTTTGATGGCGAAATTGCCGGAGGAGCGTTACCAGTATCCCGCTCATCTGCAAACGGATGTGGAGCTCGTGCTTGCCGGGGAGTCGCCGCGGCTCGACTTCG
>SKZP01000582.1 GCA_007127275.1 Planctomycetota bacterium | reverse complement strand
TGGGTGGGACCCACGGGCGGGTCTTGAAGTGGGTGGGACCCACAGGCGAGACTTGAAGTGGGTGGGACCCACGGGCGGGTCTTGAAGTGGGTGGGACCCACGGGCGGGTCTTGAAGTGGGTGGGACCCACGGGCGAAGCCCGTGGGCTTGGATGAAACACGTGTTTCCGTGCTTTGCCTCGGAACCCTCGCGCCCTCCGCTCGCCTTGACCGGGCGTCTACTCGGTGAGGCCGGCGCGGCGGTTCGCGTCGCGGATTCGCTGTGCCGCTCGCTGAGCTTGCTCGACCAGCGTGTGTGGATCCTCGAACTCGCGTAACGCATCCGTGTAGAAACGCTGAAGAATGTCGCTGATTGGCCCGTACAACGGCGTCTTCGGCCGCGGCCGCGCGCGCTCAATGACAGATTGTAGTTGCGAGAAATGCGGCTGGGCGGCCTGCACCTCGGTGTGCTCGAAACTCAAACGGTGGGCCGGCACTTTGCCCGTCGCCACGGCCAGCGACCGTTGTGTCTCACCACTCGACATGTGCTCCACCAGCTTCCACGCCTCCTCGGGGTGGCGGCTAAATGCGCTGACCGCGAAGCCCCAGCCGCCCAGCGTGGCAACCGAGTCGCCGCCGCCGTGACGGGGCAACGGCGCCATGCCCACCTTGCCTTTCACCGGCGAGCCCTCCTCCACGTTCGCCGCATACGCATACGGCCAATTGCGCATGAACACGGCATTGCCGCTGCGAAACGCGTCGTAGGCGTGTTGCTCTTCGTAGGTGAAGACACCGTCGGGCATCAACGGCGCGAGGTTCTCGGCGACGAACTCCAGCGCAACCAGCGTTTGCGGGTTCATGGGGTCGCTGACGTCGCCGCCGGCGGACTCGACCAACTCGAGCATGTTGCAGACAAGCCCTTCGTAGCGCTTGAACTGGCCGACGTAGCCGCGCAAGGCGTCGTTGTCGCTGGCCGTGAGAATGGTCTCCGCCTGCTCGACAAGTCGATCCCAGGTTCGCGGCGGAGAAAAGCCGTGTGCCTCGAGCAGATCCTCGCGGTAGTAGAGCAGCCCCGCGTCGAGGAAGAATGGCACCGCGTAGATCTCTCCTTCGACGGTGTAGGCCTCAATGCCCGAGGCGAAAAACTCGTCACGCGTGGCGAAGTTGAACGACTCGGTCAGCGGCTGCGCGTAGCCAGCCAGCGCGAACTCGCTCGGCCAGACCACGTCCATCATGAACACGTCGACCGAGGGATCCTCGTTGGCGAGGCGCTGCGTCAGCAGGGCATGCAATTCGCTCGAGTTGTTCGGCGTGGTCTCCAGCGTCACGCTGATGTGTGGGTGCTCCGCTTCGAACGCCTTAATTGCGGCGTCCCACACCTTTGGCGCAGTGGGCCGAGTGGTGACAAGCCGCAACTCAATCTCGTCTCCCTCGCCGTCGGCGTCGGCCCCGCCGTTTTCGCCGCTGCAGCCGGCGACAGTCAGGGCAAGCAGGCAGGCGAACACGAATGAGCTGCGAATCCAAAGCGACGTCGTATACATTCAGTTGACTCCGCGGAAAGAACAGCAGGAAGCGCCTAAGTGTCGAATGCGAACGACTGAGTATCCGACACCTACCGTTGCGCTCGTTCTACCGCGAGGCCACCACGCGTCAAGCCCCACGCAAAGGGCGTTCGCGCCTGCGCTACCGTGAGTTCCCTAGCGAGTGGGGAGAAGTGTTTCAGATCCGTGGAGGCCGAAACGCGAGCGCGGGCCGCGAGTCCTCCGAGGCGAAGCGCGGGGTCTTGCAAGGGCTTCCGTGTTGGCGCGCTGAAATTGGGCCTGCGAGGAAGGTGGCGCGGCGAAGTCGCCCAGCGTTTGTTCAACGCCACGCGGTACGCGTCTCGCCTACGCCGGTGTCATACGTCGAGAGCCACCGCCTGGACTTTCAGGCTTTGGCGCTTTGCATGCGAGCGAAACCGCCTCGGCCTATCTCACTCCAAGCGCTTCCGGTGCCGTTTCGTTAAAAGGCGGCGGAGACGGTGGGTTTTCGTGGTGAGTTCGGGCGGGTTATGCCGTGGCCGTGGTTGTCTGTACCGGTGGCCATACGTTCGCGAGCGCGGCCGGGGGGCGCCCTTCGAAGATGCGGTCGAAGACCGCTTGGGCCTGCTCGCGGGTGAACGCGCCATTTCGCACCGCGGGCCAGGAGTCGAGGTCGTCTCGCTGCAGGCAGGCGCTTGGCTTTAGCAGTACGGGAATGCGCTCGTAACCCAGCGCGGCGAGGGCGGCCGAGCGGTGCTGCGCGGCACGGATGAGGTAGCGAGCCGTGCCGTCGCGCACGAGAGAGATTGCTTGAATGTGTCCGGTGGAGATGCCGCCGAGGTAGCCGCGCTCTTCAATGGAGGCGACCGTGCGCGTAATCCGCTCGAACTCGAGCTGCCGCTTTCCCTCGCTGACAGGGCCGAAGACGGTGATGCCGTCGTGGCCGGTGAGCTCGTAGCCGTAGCGCGCCGCTTCTTCGCGCATCAAGCGAAACCGTGCCCGCTTCACCCGCGGCCCGGGTGCGTAGCGCCACGGCACTTCCACCTCCAGTGCCGGCAACCGCGCCAGGGGGCCCGTCGCCAGCGGCCCTTCGAGGCCGAGCAGCTCGGCACCGGTGCGCGGCTGAAACGCCTCGTAAAACTCGCGCAGCGACGAGTCCTCCTCGCGCAGCGAAGGGGCGGCGACGAACTCTCGCGCCGTGCGTACCAAGGGATGCGGCGAGGCCGCATGCAACGGAAAGCCAAGGATGGGAAAGCCGCGGCAGGCGTGCAAGGGCACCTCGATCACGACCGGTTGGCCGGAGGCGGCGTCGGCACGTTCGAACGCTTCAAGCGGGTCGTCAAGAATGCCGCGAAAGTCGCACGGCGCCATGGCGGCACCACGCCGGTAGCCGGCGAACCCGAACCACGCGTCAAACAGCGCACGCAATGGCTTGCGGCGCATCAGTCGGTTGCCACGATCAACAAGCCCACGCAGCATGGTGACGACCCACGCTTTCGACTTTTCTGGTCTACGGAGCGTAGCTACGCAACGTGCTCATTTTAACCGCATGCCCACCCATTGGCGAGTGCGACACGCGCAAAAGGATGCAGCCGGCGTTCGAGATACCTAAACAAGCCCACGGGCTGCGGTTCGTGGGTCGAATCCGTCAACGCGCGGGACCCACGGGGCACAAGTGCCCCTGTTTTCGCAGCGACGTCCCACCCACCGAACATGACGGCATTCGGGCTCCTCCCTCGGCGCGTCCTTGTTACGAATCCTGTTCGGTGCTTGCGCTTGCGGCGCGGGCCGCTTTTCGCCGTGCGCGGCGCCGGCTGGCGGCAGGGATGCTTTGCAGCAGGAAGCCGACGTAGTAGGCGGGCCAATATGCGCTGCGCTTGAGCCACTGCACAAACGGCGAATCCCGCAGAATGCTGCGCACGGGCAGCCCGGTCACGAGGGTCCACTTGCGCCGGTAGAAGCCGCCGTCGCGCGCCGCCGCCTCGCCGTGCGGCACGTCGTCCTCCCACGTTGGGGCCGGACCGCGAACTGTCTGCGAGCGCTCAAACGGCACGTCTGCGCGGGCCGCCCCTTCGAAGGCAAACTCGAAGTCGATCAGCATCACGCGGCCCTGCTTGTCGAACAAGGCGTTCTTCGGCCCCATATCCAGCAGCTCGAAGCCAGCTTCGTAGAACGCTTCGAGCGACGCGAATATCCGCCGTAGCGCCCACAACGGATACAAACGGTAGCCCATCCGATACCAGAAGGTGCGCTTGCGGCGCGCATGCTCGAAGTACGGCACAACGAAGTAACGCTCCCCAATCTCCAGCAACGGCGGCAGCACGCCGTGCACGTCGACCTCGCGCAGCGACGTCAGTGCCGTGAGTTCGCGCTGGAAGTACCGCTCATACTCCGCGCCAAACTCTTTCCAGATGGCGCGCTCGCCGTCCGGGCTTCGAACGAGAAACGTGCGCGAACGCAGGCCATTGCCTTTGTACTCGCGCACGACCTCCCACCCTGGCGTACTAGTTTGGTGGCCCGCTGCCGCGCCGGTCATGCTTCGTTCTCCGTGCCGGGTGGTACCGCCTGGATGTCGCGGCCGCAGGCGACGTCGCGATACAACTGGGTGAGGCGGTCGATCAGCATCTCGTGCTCGAACTCCCGCTCGACGAACGCACGGCCGGCCGCGCCCATGGGGGGCCAGCGCTCGGGGTGCTCGAGCAAGTGCGCGAGCGCCTCGGCAAGCGCTTCCTCGTCGCGCGGCGCCACGAGTATGGCCGACTCCCCGTCGCGTACCGACTCGGGAATGCCCCCGACGCGTGTCGCGAGCACCGGCATGCCGGCCGCTTGCGCCTCCAAAAGTACCACCCCCTGCGCCTCCTGCGCGCCGTCGGCGGTGACGACGCTGGGAAGCACGAATAGGTCGTGGCTTTCGAAGTAGCCGACCACCTCTTCCCACGGCTTCGCACCGTGAAACTCCACGCGCTCGGCCACGCCCAGCTCCGCGGCAAGTCGCTTCAGCTGCGCGCCGCAGTGGCCCTTGCCGACGATTGAGTAGCGCAACTCCGGATATGTCTCGGCAAGCCGTGCCACGGCGCGAATGGCGTACTCGATTCCCTTGACCTCGGTAAGCCGCGCCACGGTCAGTAAGCGCACCTGCTCGGTATTCCGCGTGCGTGGCCGCCACGGAATCGCCGCCGTTGCGACCCCCATGGGCAGCCGCACGACCCGTTCTTCGGGCGCATGCAACGAGTCGATCAGCACCGAGGCAAGAAAGCGCGAGTTCACCGTCAAAAGCTCCGCCTCGTGAAAGAGCTCACGGTACATGTTGCGCCCGTAGCGCCGTTTGCGGGGCAGCACGTTGACATCCTGCCCGTGAAAGCTCGCAATCAGCGGCCCGTCAATGGCCTTGTGGCGCCGCATGAACATGGCGCGCTTGCCGGACTTGCCGAAGTGCGCGTGCAGGACGTCGAATCGCATCGGCGTCGGTGCCGCGCAGTGGCGTGCGACGAGTTCGTGAAACTGCCGCACGCTGAAGCGTGCGCCGAGCAAGCCGCATACGGCCCCGGCCACGGTTCCCGGCTCGGCCGCCACGGCCCGGGCCGTGGAACCGACAAACGCGGCTTGTCGTTTGGGAAAGCCCGCAGGAATTGGCACGGGCACGGTGCGCTTTAACAGCTCGTACCGGTCGACCGCTTCCGGCCGCGGCACGTGCGGGTTGAACTCCCGAGGCAAAATCGAGATGTCATGGCCGCGCTGCAGCACGCCGATCATTTGCCACAGTACGAAGGTCCGCGACATCGTCGGAAAGCGGCTGTCCAGAAAGGCAATATGCATAACCACGCCGTAAGAGCACCACAAGTTCGCCGAGCGTCTCTCACATCGTAGCACGCCCCGTGAGCTCTCTGGTGCGAGAAAGGCGACCGGCGGGTGCGCGAACGCGGATGTCGCTGAATGAAACGCGGCTGGAACGTCGGACTCCGCGTAGGCGGTCCAAAAGCCCTCCGACGCAGTCGGTGGGCTTGGGAAACTGCCAACGCCCGTGCGCAGCTGTAGATAACGCGGCAGCGAAATGGGGCGCAATTCGCGCGTGCCCTTATCCGAGGACGGTTCCCTTGGGAATGGGGTCGGCGGCGCGCGCGGGGCGAAGATTGCGTGGCAGGATGATGCGAAAGAGGGTGCCGTGGCCGAGTTCGCTCTCGACCTCGATGCGACCGGCGTGGGCGCGGACGATGTTCTGCACAATGGGCAGGCCCAAACCGGTACCGCCGGCTTGGGTGCGGGCTTTGTCGGCGCGCCAGAAGCGATGAAAGATGCGGGAGCGGTTCTCGCGCGAAATCCCCACGCCTTCGTCGCCGACGCGCACCTCAAGGTCGCGCTGCGACACCTCGACCTGCACCCAGATACGGCCCCCCGCGGGGCTGTACTTGATCGCGTTGTCGAGCAGGTTTGATATCGCTTGCTCGAAAAGCCGCGCATTGATCCACGGCGTAAGCTCGGCCGGACAGTCGAGCTCGACGGAATGTCGTTCGCTGCGCACGGCGGCGGCGTCGACGCACGCTTGCAACAACGGCTCGAGGGGCGTCGCCTCCAGTTGCACCACGCCGCCGAGCGCATCCTGTTCGACGCGGGAGAGTTGCAGCAAGTCCTCGATCAACTCGCTCAGGTGCTGCGTCTGCTCCACGATGATCGAGAGAAACCGCTCGGCCACTTCCTGATCTTCGAGGCCGCCCTCGCGCAGCGTCTCAGCGAAGCCGCGGATGGAGGTCACGGGCGTGCGCAACTCGTGCGAGACGCTGGCGACGAAGTCGCGTTGCGACTGCTCGAGCCGCTCGAGTCGCGTGATGTCGTGCAGCACGACCACCGCACCGAGCAGGGTGCCGTCACTTTCGTAAAGGGGGGTGCCGATCGCTTCCACGTAGCGCGTCGGTCCGTCAAGCAGCGCAATGTTCGCCACGATCGGCGTGTCCGTCTGCTCCTCGTGCAACGAGCGCACCAGGAAGCGCTGCACACCGGCATGACGGATCACCTCGAAGAGGCTGCGCCCCGGGATGGCGTCCGGATCGACGTTGAGCAAGCGGCCTGCCGCGCCGTTCATGCCGAGGAGTCGCTCGTCGGTGTCGACTGCGAGTACCCCCTCGGCCATCGAGGCGAGCACGGCCTGCTGGCGCTTTTGCTGGGTATGCAGCTCCTCGAGCCGCGCTTGCAACTCGCTCGCCACGCGGTTGATCGCCGCGGCGAGCCGGTCGGTCTCCTCGAGCCAGGTCGACTCCGGCAAGCGCACATCCACCTCGCCGGCGGCCATCCGCTCGGCGGCGCGTCGCATCGCAATCAAGGAGCGCATCAGTTGCCGGCTGACATACACCGCAAGCAACGCGGCAAGCAGCAAGCCGAGAAGTGCGCCAAGCGTCAGCGCATGATCGAGCGCGGCACGTACCGCGGCAACCCGTTGCGCGCCAAGCGCCTCGGTGTCGAGCGCCGTCAGCATCAGGTGGCGTACCACCAGTGCGGCCACGACGATCGCCCCGGCGAACGCGGCAAGCAAGGCAAGAAAGACGCCCCAAACCGAGCGTTGCGCATGCGCACTCATAAAAACGTAGCCGGTGGTTGGCAGTGCAGCGGTCGTGAACCAAAGCCCACGGGGGTCACCCGTGGGTCGAAGACCGGAAACGCGCGGGACCCACAGGCGACACCCGTGGGCGTGGTAGCGACATTCCCACAATATCGAGGTGTGCAGCTGGCCATTGTAGGGCGTTGCCGAGGTAGGGCGGCCGTTGCCGTCCTCGCGTTGCGGTCGTGGCGGTGCAGGGCGCGTCCGCGCGGAGCGGCACGTGCAGTCGCCGTGGACGGTCGTGGCATGCAATCAAATTAAAAATGCTTGCGCTCGCGTTTTCCGCGGTGGCGACCTCGCTGCGCGTATCGAATGCCGATACATCGGTTGGTGGGATGCTCCACCTGGGTTGCAGCCGTCGCCTGCCGCTCTATCCGCGAGCGCAAGAACCGTTCGCATAGAGCCGAGCAGGTTCTATATTTCCGACCTAACGCTTACGCGCAAGCTCGGAGCGCGTGCCAAACTTGGTTGTCACCGACATGCCCACTTGCTGGGACCTCCTTTCGTCGATACACCAACACCGTCGGGCACCGATCGCCCGGAGACTCCATCATCTCCAGGCCTGCCGCTCGCGTTGCGCACGACGCGCAACCCGCGAGACTCCTCTACTTCCCTTCGCGGGCGCTGCCGATCATGATGGCGTTCGCGCGACCCGTAGGGGGAACAGCCATCACTCGGCAGCGCCACCGACCCGTGCGGATCACCGCTCCGTACCGTTCGGAGCGCCGGGCTTCCGGCGACTATCCCAGCGAGGAACCCGTCGCTTACTCGCCCCAGGGAGGTTCAATCGGCGCTGGGCTTGCCGCACACCCGGCGCAACGTCCTCCCCTTCACCCGCACGTCCTGCCAGGGACAACTGCAACGGCGCACCACGATTTGCCTGCCTGTGTGCTACCGTTTCCTGCCTGCCCGGGTTGTTTCCGCTTTCGCGGCTTTTCGGGCCTGCCTGCCTCTTGCTGTCCCCTTCTCAGAATAGAGAACACGTTCCGGTGCGAATGGCTTCCCACCTTTTGCGAAAAAAACGGCTGGAGGTGGGGCCTGTCGCGGAGGCCCGCCCCGCGGTCATGAAGCCGCCCCGTAGCCGGAGCCGGGGTCGCGTCGGCAAGTGCCGGCTGTAGCCTGTCGCCGAGGGGCACTCCGTGCATCCCGCAGGCGGGAACGACTGGACCAAGCCCACGGGGCGCGGCCCGGTCCGTGGGTCGAGTCCCGAAATTCAACCCGAAAACGTTTTGAATCCAGAAAAGGCCAGGGGCCGCGGGCTCGCC
>SKZP01000388.1 GCA_007127275.1 Planctomycetota bacterium | reverse complement strand
TCGGCTTTTTGATCTCCTTTGCCTGGCTCGGCGTCCTCGGGCTGATGATCCTCTATTTGTTCTTCGTCGGCGTCGGCGTCTGGGGGGTCAACCAACCTGTCGGCTGGGGCCTCGCGATCGTCAACTTCGTCTTCTGGGTCGGCATCGGCCACGCCGGCACGCTGATCTCGGCGATCCTGTTTCTCTTCCGGCAGCGATGGCGCACGGCGATCAACCGCTTCGCGGAGGCGATGACGATCTTCGCGGTGATCTGCGCGCTGATCTTTCCCGGCATTCACGTCGGGCGGATCTGGGTCGTCTATTTCATGCTGCCCTACGGACCCAATGAATTGGGGATGTGGCCGCAGTTCCGCTCGCCGCTGCTGTGGGACGTCTTCGCGGTCGGCACCTACTTCACGATTTCGCTGCTCTTCTGGTTCACCGGGTTGATTCCCGACCTCGCGACGCTTCGCGACCGGGCCACAGCCACCTGGCGCCGCTACTTCTACGGCTTTCTTGCGCTGGGCTGGCGCAACTCGGGCCGCCACTGGCAGCACTACGGCCGGGCCTACTTGCTGCTCGCCGCGCTCGCTACGCCGCTGGTTCTCTCGGTGCACTCGGTGGTGTCGTTCGACTTCGCCGTCTCGATGATTCCGGGCTGGCACACGACGATCTTCCCGCCCTATTTTGTCGCCGGGGCGATCTTCTCCGGCTTCGCAATGGTGATCACCCTGGTGGTGCCGACGCGGCAGTGGTGCGGCCTGCAGCACATCGTCACGATGCGCCACCTCGAGAACATGAACAAGATCATCCTCGTCACCGGGATGATGGTCGGTTACGCCTACATCGTCGAGTTCTTTATCGCCTGGTACTCCGCGGAGATGTTCGAGCAGTTCATTTTCGTCGACCGGGTGCTCGGGCCGTACTGGTGGGCGTACTGGATCATGTTTACCTGCAACGCGATCGTTCCGCAGTTGTTCTGGTTCAAGCGGATCCGCACGAGCCTCGTGGCGATGTTCATCATCTCGATCCTCGTCAACATCGGCATGTGGTTCGAGCGCTTCGTGATCACCGTGCAGTCGCTGCACCGTGACTTCCAGCCCTCGAGTTGGGGCTTCTACACACCGACCTGGGTCGACATTCTCACGATGATTGGCGCCTTCGGTTTGTTCTTTACGCTCTTCCTCCTCTTTGCGCGCTTGCTGCCGATCATTGCGATGGCGGAGGTTAAGGAGGTGCTCTACGAGCAGAAGATCGACGAGGAACGCTACCGCGTCTGGCAAGAACACGAGGCCCGTCTCGCCGGTGCCGGCGCCGCCGCAGGCGACGTCACCCCGGGTGAGGCCACCAAAGAGTAAGGAGGGGGTCATGGCAGAATCGGTCGAACAAAAGCCGGTGCCGAGCTATGGGCCCACGAAGCATCTCGTCGGCCTGCTCGCCGAGTTCGAAACGCCGGAGCAGTTGCTCAAGGCCTCGAAGGCCTGCCGCGACAAGGGGCTCAAGGACTGGGACGCGCACACGCCCTTTCCGTTGCATGGCCTCGCCGAGGCAATGGGGCTCAAGCCCTCGAAGCTGCCCTGGGCCGTACTCGGCGCGGGGATCTTCGGCGGCATTGTCGGCATGTCGATGCAGTTCTTTACCAACGCCGTGTGGTACCCCTTCATCGTCAGCGGCAAGCCCTTCTATAGCCTGCCGGCCTCGATTCCCCCGGCGTTCGAGACGACGATTCTCTTCGCGGGGATCACCGCCGTCGTCGCGCTGCTCGTGTTCTGCGGGCTGCCGCGGCCGAATCACCCGGTCTTTACCAGTCACCGTTTCAAGCGGGCATCCGACGACCGCTTTTTCGTCAGCGTGCTGGCGACCGACCCGTCGTTCGAGTCGACGGAGACGGCCGCCTTTCTCGAGTCGCTGAACCCGGTCAAAGTCGAGCGCCTGGAGGAGGAGTAGATGCCGAGGCCGATCATCTATGCCATCGTGATTGGGGGGCTGATCCTTCTGATTCCCCTGGCGTTCGCCTTCCAGATGCGCTATTCGAAGTCGCCGGAGCCGCCGTATAGCTGGCACCAGGACATGATGGTGCAGCCGCGCTTCAACGCGCAGTCGGACACGATGTTCTACTCGCCCGACGGCGTCAACCCCGGCCCGGCAATGCGCCCGCGCGTCGCCGGCACCGTCGCCCGCGGTGAGTTGTGGAACACGCTCGAGCAATCCCCCTACTACCGTGGGGTCGAATTCCACGACACCCCGGATGGCGAGGGAAAGGCCTTTGCCTTTGCGGAAGGTCTTCCCCCGCGAGTCGTCGCCGCGGCCGATGAAGACTTTCTGCAGCGCGGCAAGGAACGCTTCGAGATCTTCTGCGCGGCGTGCCATTCCGTGGCCGGCGACGGCGACGGAATCGTGCAGCGCTGGATGGAACGGGAAACGCTGCTGCGACGTGGGGTCGCCCCGCTGGGCCCCGCCAACTTGACGGACCCGACGCTGACCGAGTCGATGATTCAGCGCGCCGCGCAGGATTTCTGGATCGACGCCGAGCGCCAACCCGAACGGTTGCCGCAGCCCGAGGAGTTGTTCGGCTTGCCGTTCTATCAGCAACGCGTTGCCGAGCTTTACGCCGCCCACGAGACGCAGGCCGGCGAGCCGCTCGAATCGGCGGAGTTGGCCGTGGCGGTGCGCGAACTCTACGGCGAGGCGCGGCTTGACAGCTACGCCTATACGGTGATTCGCGACGGCTACGGCAACATGGGGCCCTTCGGCTCGCAGGTCTTTCCCGAGGATCGCTGGGCGATCGTGCTCTATCTGCGTGCCTTGCGCGCGGCTGGGGACGAACGCTACCGGGCGACGCTCATCGAGATGATTGAAAGCGACGAGGCACCGATCGGAGTGGAGTGAACAGGCCACCACGCACGACGCCGTAGTCGCCGCCGACTCGGCCGAAAACGCTACCAGCACGCGGAGGAGTATCGTGGGTCACCCGGTGACATACATCACGCTCGACGACAAGGAGCTACGGCTTGGCGAGCGCGCCCAGAAGCTCGGCCTCGGCCTGTTCGGGCTCGGGCTCGTGCTCGTCGTCGTTGCCGCCCTGCTCGGCATCTTCGCCTATGGCGAGGAAGGGCTCGTCCATTTCCTGCGGGCCTACCTGATCAACTACGCCTTTGCGTTGAGTCTCGCCGTCGGCGCGCTCTTCTTCGTCTTGCTGCACCACCTGACGCGGGCCGGCTGGTCGGCTTCGATGCGTCGCTGGGCGGAGTGCCTCGCGATGACGATCCCGCTGCTCGCGCTGCTCGCCATTCCGCTGATTGTCGCCGCCTGGGCCGACGCGCTCTATCCGTGGACGGCGCAGATCCCCGCGGAGGAAAAGGCCTACACGCTCGTCGCCGAGAAGCGCCCGTTTCTCAACCTGCCCTTCTTTACCCTGCGCTTCATCGTCTATTTCGTGATCCTTGGCGGGCTTGCCTGGCTGATGTGGCGCCATTCGACGCGTCAGGACGAAACCGGCGACCTCGCCGAGAGCAAGCGGCTCGGCGCGATCTCCGCCCCCGGGATGCTCGTCTACGCGCTGGTCGTCACGGTGTTCAGCATGGACCTGTTGATGACGCTCGAGCCGGACTGGTTCTCGACGATCTGGGGGGTCTACTTCTTCGCCGGCGCCGTGCTCGGCTTCGTCGCCTTCATGATTCTGAGCCTTGCCGCGCTGCACGCCTCCGGTAAGCTGAGCAGCGCGATCACACGGGAGCACCAGCACGACCTCGGCAAGCTGATGTTTGCCTTCGTCATCTTCTGGGCCTACATCGCCTTTTCGCAGTTCATGCTGCAGTGGTACGCGACGATTCCCGAGGAGACGATCTTCTATCAACGCCGCGCAAGCGCCCACCTCGAGGGGGACGCGCAGCAGTGGGTGACGCTCAGCTACATCCTGATGGCGGGCCACTTCTTCATTCCGCTTTTCGGGATCCTCTCGCGCTGGGTGAAGCTACGCAAGGGGCTGCTCTGCTTCTGGGCCGCCTGGCTGCTCGTTTTCCACTGGATCGATCTGTACTGGATCGTCACGCCCTCGGTGTTGTATCACCACGGCTACGCGGCCACCGAAGGGGCCTACGGCACGATTACCGCCGGGATTCCCTTTGGCTATGCACCGCTCGATTTGCTGCTCTTCGGCGGGATGGCCGCCTTGCTCGTTGGGGCGACGCTGCTGATCGCCCGGCGCAACCGGCTGGTCGCGATCCGCGACCCGCGTCTGCAAGAGTCGCTGCACTTTCACCAACCCTTCTAGGCAAGCCCGACGAGGACGTACGGTACTTCGTTGAAGTTGAGGAGTGAGTCACCGATGGCCAGCGAAACACAATCCGAGGCGCCGCAAGCGACGACGCAGCCCGAGCACGCCAAGTCGGAGTTCGAGCTCGGTCACGACGATCCGACGCCGGGGCCGCTCGCCGCCGCGGGGGTGATCGGTGCGCTGATCGTCTTGTTGGTGATCCTCGGCACGATGGGCTTTTATCTCTACTTCGAGCAGATGGAGATCGAGCAAAAAGTCTACATGGCGCCGCACCCGAACTACGAGGCCTACCTCGAAGAGAAGCGGGCCGTATTGGAAGATCCTGCCGAGCAGTCCGCGCACATTGCCGATCCCGAGGAGCGGGAAGCCCTCGAACGGCGCCTGCCGATCGACGAGGCGCTCAGGCTGGCAGGCGCCTCGGTGGCACCGTCGGAATCCGCCCAGACCCAACCCGGTGAATGAGCGAGCGAGAGCGATGAGCGACCCCATGACAGTGACAACACGCGCGACCCGTACACCGCACGCCCCGGCTGCGCGGTTCGCGGGGCTGTGCATCCTGCTCGGACTCCTCGCCTCCCCGGCCGAGGCGCAGCTGAACACGCCGATTCCCGAGCAGCAGGAGACGGAGATCGAGCCGCAGCTCAATGCGCAGGTGCCGCTCGACTTGCGCTTCCGCAACGAGCAAGGCGAGAGCGTTGAGCTTTCCGAACTGATCGACGGAACGAAGCCAGTGGCGCTCGCGCTCGTCTATTACACCTGCCCGCAGTTATGTAACCTCGTGCTGACGGGCATGTGCGACGGGTTCGACGCACTCGCAGATTGGGACGGAAACAACGCCTTGCAGGTCGGCGAAGACTTCGAGGTGATCACCGTAAGCTTCTACCATGAGGAAGGGCCGGAGCTCGCCGCGGCGAAGAAACGGAACCACCTCGCCACCTATGATCGTCCCGAGTGGGAGGAGGGCTGGCACTGGCTCTCCAGCCAGGGGCACGCCGAGGACGTCCGGAGGCTCGCCGAGACGATCGGCTTTCACTTCAAGGTCGACCCGAGCGTCGATCCGGAAGAGACCCACTTCGCGCACCACTCGGCGCTGTTCCTGCTCACGCCCGAGGGGCGGCTCTCCGGGGTGATCCCCCAGCACGAGTATCCGCGGGAGGTGCTGCGCTTCGGGCTGATGGAGGCTTCGCAAGGCAAGATCGAGGGGACGCTGATGGATCGCGCCTTCTTGTTTTGCTTTCAATACGACCCCGACGCGAACAGTTACGTCGCCAACGCGCGCGCCATTATGTCGCTCGCCGGCGCGTTGATGGTCCTGTTGCTCGGCGGCTTTCTTGGCGTGATGTGGTGGCGCGAATCGCGTCGCTCGCGTCATGACGGAGAGCCCGGGCCGCAAGAGCCGAGCTTTGCAGAGAGCGCCACCGAGGATTCGAACGACTCGACCCAGTTGAAGGAGTGAACGGACGATGACGTTGCCCACACCGACCCTCGCTACAATGCCACTCGCCGAGGCGAGCTATTGGCTGCCGGTGCAGGCCTCCGAGTTCGCGCCGCGCATCGACTGGGTGTTCTATTTCATCCTCGGCATCTCGGTGATCTTCTTCGTGCTGATCACTGTGCTGATGGTCTACTTCGCGGTGCGCTACCGCGCACGGCCCGAGGAGATCTCGAAAAGCACGATCACCCACAACACGAAGCTCGAGCTGACTTGGAGCATCATCCCCTCGATCATCGTAATCATCATCTTCTTCTACGGCTTCATCGAGTATCTCGATGCCTACACGCCGCCGGCCGACGCCTACGAGGTGTTCGTCGACGTCGAGGACGAAAGCTGGGTCTGGACGTTCACCTACCCCAACGGCGTGCAAGTCACCGGGAAGGAAGGGGTGGTCTTTCCGGTCAACGAGAACATTCGCCTCGTGATGACCTCGCAGGACTACATCCACAGCTTCTTCGTGCCGGAGTTTCGCGTCAAGCGCGACCTGATGCCGGGGCGCTACACGCACACCTGGTTCAAGGCGACGCGCAAGACCGCGCGCGCCGAGGACGATCCCGAGCTCGAGGAGGATGAGTACTACAACCTCTTTTGCGCCGAGTACTGCGGGCGCAACCACTCGCTGATGACCGGCGAGATCAAGATCTGGTCGCGAACCGACTTCGACGCCTGGATGGCCGAACAGGTTGAGCGCATGGAGGATCCCGACCCCTTCGAAGCGGGCCGGCGCGTCTTTGCCCAACGCTGCGCCGTCTGCCACAGCACGGAAGACGAGGTCGACACCGGCCCCGGCCTCGGGCCCCTATTCGCCGAGCCACGCGAAGTGATTCGCAGCGAAGACGGCGAGCGGCTCACCTTCGACTATGCCACCGACCCGGAAGCGTTCGAGAACTATGTGCGGGAAGCCATACTTGAACCGCTAACCTACACCTCGGTGGGCTTCGAAGGGGAAGCGGGCACGATGCCGAGCTTCCGCGGTCAGCTCCGCGAACAGGAGCTCCGCTCCTTGATCATCTACATGAAGTCGCTCGCCGATCCCGAGCAGGCGATGATCGACCGGCTCACCTTCCTGCGCGAGTTCTTCCCCGAGCGCTACGAGAGCATGGTGGAAGAGTTGCGTGAAGATCCGGAAGTCGACGTCGACCGCTTGATCGAGCAGCTTCCCGAGCCAGAGGAAAACAGCAACTAGTCCGAGGACTTGAGCCGCAACGTGCTTGCTTGCACCGCCGCAAGCCAACCCGCAACCTGAAGCGTTGGAACCATGGCAGATCAACCGTCCAGTACACCGATCGCCCCGAACGGCTTTGTCCAGCATCGGGCCACCGGCAACTACCTTGATGCCACCCGGGGGATCCTCTCCTGGATGCTGACGCTCGATCATAAGCGCATCGGCGTGATGTACATGATCGGCATCGGCATCATGTTCCTCGCCGGCGGCGTCCTCGCGATGCTCGTGCGCACCGAGCACCTTTTCGCCGGCGAATTCATTGTCGGCCCCGACACCTACAATCAGCTGTTCACGCTGCACGGCGCGATCATGGTGTTTCTCGTGATCATCCCCGGTATCCCCGCCGGGATCGGCAACTTCGTGTTGCCGTTGATGCTCGGCGCCAAGGACGTTGCCTTTCCGCGGATCAATTTGCTCAGCTACTACCTCTGGGTGATCGGCGCGATCTTCTTCGTCACGGTGTTGTTCACCGGCTCGCTCGACACCGGCTGGACCTTCTACACCCCCTACTCGACCTCGACCGACACGAACGTGCCGCTTGCGGTGATGGGGGCGTTCATCCTCGGCTTCAGTTCGATCTTCACCGGGCTGAACTTCATCGTCACGATCCACAAGCTGCGCCCGCCGGGAATGACCTGGTTCCGCATGCCGCTGATGCTCTGGGCGCTCTACGCCACGGCGATCATTCAGATCCTCGCCACGCCGGTGCTCGGTATTACGCTGCTGTTGCTCTTCGTCGAGTACATTTTCCACATCGGCATCTTCACGCCGTCGATGGGAGGCGACCCGGTCTTGTTCCAGCACTTCTTCTGGTTCTACTCCCACCCGGCCGTCTACATCATGATCCTCCCGGCGATGGGGGTCGTCTCCGAGCTGGTCTCCGTGCACAGCCGCAAGCACATCTTCGGCTACAAGTTCATCGCCTTCTCCTCGATCGCGATCGCGCTGTTCGGCTTCCTCGTCTGGGGGCACCACATGTTCACCTCCGGGCAAAGCGCGATGGCGAGCACGATTTTCAGCTTCCTCACCTTCTCCGTGGCGATTCCCTCGGCGATCAAGGTGTTCAACTGGATTGCGACGATGCACCGCGGTGCGATCACGCTGACCACACCGATGCTCTACGCGATGAGCTTCATCTTCATCTTTGGCATCGGCGGGCTGACCGGGCTGTTCCTCGGGGCAATGGCCACCGACGTGCACCTGCACGATACCTACTTCGTCGTCGCGCACTTCCACTACGTGATGGTCGGCACGATCGTCGCGCTGTTCGGTGCCGTGCACCACTGGTGGCCGAAGATCACGGGGCGGATGTACAACGAGACCTGCGGGCGCATCGGTGCCTTGCTCGTCTTCCTCGGCTTCAACATGACCTTCCTGCCGCAGTTCGTGATGGGC
>SKZP01000420.1 GCA_007127275.1 Planctomycetota bacterium | reverse complement strand
TCAGAGCCTGCTGGGGTACGCCACACGGTGTGCGGTCAGGCGCTGCGTTCGTCCAAGGCGCGGATGGCGGCCTCGAGCGGCTCGGGCTGGGCGAAGAGGCCGAAGGTGCCGCCGGTGTGTACGAAACAGATGCGCTCGCCGAGGCTCTTGGGGTCGCGACGCAAGGTCTGCAGCAGCGCGTGCCATGCTTTGCCAGTGTAGACCGGATCAAGCAGAATGGCCCGGCGCCGCGCAAGGTTGACGAGGTCGTGCATCATTGCCGGGTAGGTCTTTGCGTAGCCCTCGCCGATGTGTGCGTCGTCGAAGGTCAACGGCACCTTGGGCTCGGCGTAGGATTGCGTGGCGTTCCCGTCGTAGAGCTCCTGCAACGCCTCCATGCGAATCTTCGTGCAGAGTTGCTCGAAGGTCGCCGCGTCGTTGCAGACACAGACGCCGTGGACGCGCTCGATCACACCCGTGTAAATGTCCGCGCCCAACTGCAAGCCGGCGACGGTACCGCCCGAGCCGACCGCGGCGACGAGAGTATCCACCGGCTCGCGGTCCTCCAGCGCAATCTGCTGGCCCAACTCGCGCACCGCCTCCATGTAGCCCACCGCACCGAGGCCGCTGCTCGCCCCTTCCGGCACGACGAACGGCACATGCCCCTCGGCGCGCAAGCGCTCGGCGACCTGCTGCATCCGCGAACTGCGCTCGGCGTACTCGGCATGCGAGATGCGCACAATGGTGGCGCCGAGCGTGCGGTCAATCAGGTAATTGCCCACCAGCGGCGGCTCCGGCGTCGGGTCCTCGACGCGCAACAAGAGCACCGGCTCAAGCCCCCACCGTCGGCAGACCACGGCGGTGGCGCGGCAATGATTCGACTGCCAACCGCCGCAGGTGACAATGTGCGTCGCTCCCTGTTCGCGTGCCGCGGCAAGCACGAACTCGAGCTTGCGGATCTTGTTGCCGCTGACGAGGAAGCCGGTGAGCTCGTCATGCTTGATAATCAGTTGCGGCATTTCCTGCGCCGCGAAACGTCGCCCCCCGGGGCCGTCGCTCAAAAGCTCGGCAAGCAACTCGGCGGGCATCACCGAAAGCGGCGTCGGAAGTTGCGCCAGTGTGTACCGTTGCGGCAGTTGCACGGAAGGCTCCGAAGTCAGGGGCGTCGCCTCGAAAGTCGAAGGGTAAGAAAGGCAGATATAGCAAACCAGCAAACGACGCGGGAGAGGCAGCCACAGCCGCCGTGTATCGAGCGCAAGGGGAGGTCGGCCACAAGCCCACGGGCGGCGGCCCGTGGGTCCCCGTCCACAGCGGCACACAAGCCCACGGGCGGCGGCCCGTGGGTCTGGCGCAGATTACGTGCGACCAAGACCGCGGCGAATGGCCTCTTCGCATCCGGCCGGCCCGCACGGCGTTTTGCATACCGTACAATTCCGGCTTGACATGGGCGTGGCAGAGGGCGTATAGGGGGCTTGCTTTGCCGACGTTGGGGTACTCGTTCGGGGTTATCTCCACCGTCGGCGTTGTAGCAGGCCCTCGCTCGGTGCGCGTAGCGTGGTGGTGCGAACCGCGGCACGCTCGAACGAACGGGGGTTACGGCCCGTCTCGCGTGGGCACCAGGTCGGAGGGCCTGGCGTGTACCGGGGCGAGTAGAAACCGATCCTACCCGCACGAAGTTCGAGCCTGCCGCCGGCGTCACAAGTTCATCACCTACGGCCCCCGCGGGGAGAGCTTTGCCTCATTCCGTCTGGCGGCCGGTGGCGGTTGGACGGTCCCCGGGTCGCTCTCTGGACCTGCAAGCGGGTGGGATGCCCCCGAGTACCGTCGTTGCTGGCAACACCGTGCAACGCAACGAACCAACGCTCGGCGCACCCCGCCCGTTTTCCGTTTCAGAAGGCCTTCCGGCGCCGCGGCCAGCTCGTGTGGCCTCCAGTCATTGCGGAGGAGAGTACGTTCGATGAGCAAACTTGGCATCTGCATCATTGGCTCGGCCGGCGCCGTCGCCTCTACCGTCGTCGCCGGGGCCTACCTGATGCGCAACAACCTTGTGCCGCGCCGCGGTATGATTACCGAGCACAGCGCCGACCACGTCAAAAACGTCTTGCCGCAATTGCTCCAGATGGCCCCGCTCGAAGAGATGGTCTTCGGCGGCTGGGACATGCAGGAGACGAACCTGTACGAGGCGAGCCTCGCCCATAATGTCGTCTCCAAGCACCTGCTCGACGAGGTGAAAACCGAGCTCGAAGCGATCAAACCCTGGCCGGCGAGCGTAAGCGACAAGTACGTCGTCAACTTGCGTGGCAAGAACGTCGTGCCGGCCGGCTCGGCGCGCGACGAGGTCGCCACGATCGAACGGCAAATCCGCGAGTTCAAGGAACAAACCGGTGCCGAGCGCGTCGTCGTCGTCAACCTCGCCTCCACCGAGCGCTACCCCGAAATGGGCGAGTGCCACCTGACACCGGAGGCGTTTGAAAAGGGGCTTGACGAGAACGACCCGCGGATCAGCCCCGCAATGAAGTATTTCTACGTCTGCGCGAAGCACGGCATCCCCTACTGCAACTTCGCGCCAAGCGTCTGTGCCGTGCCCGCCCTGGATTCGCTCGCCGAGCAGAACGGCTGCCCGTACTCCGGCATGGACGGCAAGACCGGCCAGACGCTGATGAAGACCACACTCGCGCCAATGTTCCGCATCCGCGACTTGCGCGTCGAGGGCTGGTACTCGGCCAACTTCCTCGGCAACTCCGACGGCCTCGTGCTCGACGACCCGGGCAGCAACCAAACGAAGGTGAAGTCGAAGGCCAGCGTGCTCGACAGCATTGTCGGCTACCCCGTCGAGAACCACCAGGTACACATTCACTACTACAAGCCGCGCGGCGACGCCAAAGAGGCCTGGGACAACATTGATATTGAAGGCTTCCTCGGCGAGATGATGCAGATCAAGGTGAACTTCCTCTGCAAGGACTCCATCCTCGCCGCGCCGCTGGTCTTCGACATGGTGCGCCTCGTCGACAAGGCGAAGGAAAAAGGCTACGCCGGCATCCAGCGCCAGTTGAGCCTTTTCTTCAAGAGTCCGTATGCGAAGCCGGGCGAGACGCCAGTACACGAGGTCTTCGAGCAGGAGCAGTTGCTCGTCGACTGGGCAAAGGCCAACGCCGACACGCCGCTCGACGCAAGCGGCAACCCGACGAACGGGCACGCACCGGCCACCGTCACCGCCGCGGTCAACGGTGTTGCCACGACCCAGTGAAGCGCCGAGCGGCGAGTTGCGGACGCAGCGCGTTCGTGGTTTATGGTTCACATGTTCGCACGGTGGGTAGAAACTAGCGGCATGGAAACCGCGCCACGCACGAGTCCTGATCCGTCGCCGCCTGCCCCGCCGCCACACGGCCTGCGGGTGGCGCTTGCCACGTTGGGCTGTCGGCTCAACGAGGCGGAGACCGCGTCGATCGGCCAACGCTTTGTCGCCCGCGGATATACCGTCGTGCCGTTCGGCGAGCCGGCGGATGTTTGCGTGGTCAACTCGTGCACGGTGACGCTCGAGGCGGACCGCAAGTGCCGGCAGCTTGTGCGCCAGGCCCTGAAGCGCAATCCGGAGACATTCGTCGCGGTGGTCGGCTGTTACGCGCAAGTCGGCCACGAGGCGCTTCAACGGATTGACGGCCTCGACTTGATCGTCGGCTCGGCGGAAAAGCTCAACGTCGTCGAATTGATCGACGAGCGCCCCGGCAAGCGCCCGGCGCCGGAGGTGGTGCGCCCGCGGCCGAGTCGCGAAGCGTTCGCCTTGCCGAGCGAGGCGACGGAGGGTGCCGCGCGAAGCTTGCGGGCGAACCTGAAGGTACAGGACGGCTGTGATTTCATGTGCGCGTTTTGCCTGATTCCCTTCGCCCGGGGTCGCGCCCGCAGCCGCGCCGTCTGGGACATTCAGCGCGAAGCGCAGGCGCGCCTCGCCGCCGGCCACAAAGAACTCGTGCTGACCGGCGTGAACATTGGCACGTATGCGCACGACGGCCGGGGCTTCACCGAGTTGGTCGAGATGCTCGAGCGCTTGCCGGGGCTCGAACGGCTGCGCATCTCCAGCATTGAGCCGACGACGGTGGAGAGCACCCTGATTCGGCACATCGCGAACAGCAAGGTGCTCTGCCCGCACGTGCACATCCCGTTGCAGGCCGGCAGCGACCGCGTGCTCGCGGCGATGAAGCGCCAGCACACGCAACGCGACTTTCTCGCGCTGCTCGAGGAGGCAAACGAGCACATGCCGGATGCCATGTTGGCGACGGACTTGATGGTCGGCTTTCCCGGCGAGAGCGACGCCGACTTCGCGGAGACACTGCGCGTGATGCGGGAGAGCCCACTTGTGTACGCACACATCTTCCGCTACAGCGAGCGCCCCGGCACCGCCGCCGCTCGGCGCCCCGCCTCGGAAAGGGTTGCGCCCGAGGTGAAGAGGGAGCGCAGTGAGGCGTTGCACGAGCTTAGCCGCGAAAAGTTCGCCGCCTGGCGCCGCCGCTTCGAGGGTCGCACCGTGCGGGTGCTAACCGAGCAACTCGACACGGAGACCCAAACGGTAAGCGGCACCAGCGACGAGTACCTGAAGGTGCGGCTGCCGCTTTCAAGCATGCCCCCCTCGTGGCGCAGCGAGCCGCTCAACCGCTTACTCACCGCGCGCGTCACCGCCGCCAGCGAGTCGAGCGAGGTCGTCGACGCATGGGTCAACGAAACACCGGGCCACGTGGACACCTACGGAAAATAAGCAGGAAGCAAAAGATTCCTCCGAATCCTTCGCGTGACGAGCGCAGGCTGTACGAAAAGCCGCGCATGCGTCGCCAGCAGACGGTGGACGCACTCGCATTCAGCTAGCCCCGCAGGTGCAGCGGCAACAAGAGCGGAGCGAGTGCGTCGACTGCAACTCGCAAACCCCGAAACGGCTAAGCTCACGGGAAAAGGGGGGGCAACGCGCTGCGCGTCGCGTCGCGGCCAACCACAAGTGAAACCCGTTCGGAAAGACGTTTCCTGGCGGCTCCTCAGTCCCCTCGTTGCGGGCCTTCGCTGCGGACCCAGCGCGGCTCGTTTTCGTCGCCGATGTTTTCGAGGAAGAAGCGACCGTTTTGCGTGAAGCCACCCCGGAATTGCAACTCGAAGAGGGCGAGGACAAATTGGTCGCTGCCGTCCGGCTCGGAAACCTCGCGGATCGGCTTCAACTCGAACCCGCGGGGAAACCCCATTCGAATCATCCCGTCACGGATCTCGCGCAATTCGTCGCGTTCGACCCCTTCGAGCCACGACGGATGAACCGAGGTAACGTACAACTCCAAATCTCCCGTGCAGAGGAAGGTCAGAAAGCGCTTCGCCGCATCCTCCGGTGTCGCCGCGCCTCCACCGGGCAATCCTGGTGGCGGCTCGGGAAAGTCGGACACTGCCGCGGACCATTGGTCGTCGTCCGCGTTGGAGCGCTCGTCCTCCCCGTCGCTCGGCTCCTCGGTCGACCCCGGCGCGCCATTTCCTTCACGGAAGGCGCCGTCCCCTTCACGGGAGGCGCCGTCGTCTGGATGGGCCGCGTCGGCTTCCTCTTCCTCCGCCGGGGTAGCGGACGGCCCGTTTTCGGCGCCATCGCCCCGCACTGTCCGCGGGTCGAACTCGGCGGTTAGAAAGGGAGGCGCCTCTCGTCCGCCGCCCTCGCTCTTCGCCCGGGCTTCGCTTTCGGACGCGTCCGCGTTGCCACGCGCTTCGTCGTACACCTCGGCCTCGCCGCAGCCGAAGGGAGACAATGCAAGCAACGCAAGCAGCGCAAGCATCAACACGCCGCGCCCCCCGGCAACAACCGCTACCCCACAAGTTCGCATCTGTCCACCCATAATGAATCCGCTCACAAGATCCGGACGCGCACTCAACCGAAGGGGTCCTTCCGCACACCCGCATATCCTACCGTGCCTGGTCGCCGTATCCAATCAGACTCATATTCTCCGTGCCTTCCGCAAACAGGGACCAAGGCCAGGAACAACCTACATAGGCCGCACCCGTCACCAAAAGCAACAAGCCAACTTCGCATAGGGGTGGTGGGACTCGAACCCACACTGGAGCGATTTTAAGTCGCTTGCCTCTACCGATTGGGCTACACCCCCGTTTGTGTGGTCGCCGGGCTTGGCGGTTCGGAACATAAAACGACCCGCCGGCTCTTGCTGAACGGGCGGGTGGCTTCTCGTGGCTTTCGAGCTTGCGGTGATCGCAGCTGATCAGCCACTTTTCTTTTGTAACAACTCGTCGAGCTTTTGGCTCATGCGGGACTTGCGGCGCGCGGCGTGGTTGCGGTGGATGATGCCGTATTGCGCACCCTTGTCGAGCAGCGTTTGGGCGCGGGTGAACTCGGCCTTGGCCTGCTCGCCGTTGCCGGTGGCGATGGCGCGAGAAAACTTGCGCAGTTGGTTGCGTAGGCGGGTCTTGTGCGCCTTGTTACGCAGGCGCGCCTTTTCGTTTTGCCGAATGCGTTTCTTGGCCGACGGGGTATTCGCCATTGCTGGTTGCTCTTCTCTCTCGAATGCTTGCCCGTTGCGTGGGTGGCCGAGGTGTGCGTCCTGTCACAGCGCACCGCGGCGAATCGGATGGGAGAAGCTAGTACCTGCTCGCGGAAGCGTCAAGTCTCGCCCGGGGGTTTTTCGCGTTCCCGGCGCGACGGCGTACTGGCACACGGGGGATGATTCCTGGGCGAGAGCCGTTGCTCCGGTGCGCGCGTAGAACGGCGGAAACGAGTTCACGCACCGGTGCCGCCAGATTCTGTCGGGCCATGAAACCGCCCGCGCATTGAGATCCGTAATTTCAACGGGGAACCCTTGAGAACAAGCCCGTGGGCCGCGGTTCGTGGGTCAGGTGCAGGAGCTGCATGGACCCACGGGCCGCAGCCCGTGGGCGGCTTGCAAGTACTACGTTCCCCACTTGCGGCATGCTCGGCTGCCCCCAGTACCGTTGCGCGGCGACGACGGACGGTGGTAGACTCAGCGGGTGAAGTGGCCATGCCACACCAAGCGTGTCGCTGTTGTCTTCACCGCCGCTTGGTTTGCGCATGGCTTTTTCACGGGAAACGTTTCGTTACAACGTTATCCGTTCCAATACGCAATTCGCGTCCTTCACGCCTCCAACCGTTGGAGGTTCCCCAAGTGGGACGCGTGTGTCCCTACAACGTGAGGAGTCGCACCTATGGTTTACCGGCTACTTGCCTTTGCCGCGGTTGCTCTCTCGCTGTCGTTGGTCGTCTCGTCGCTGCTCCACGCGCAGCAAGCGGAGGAGCTTCCGGAACCGCCCCCGATCGAGCGCGTGAATGGCGACGACGACGACGCTGATGGCGACGCCGGCAACGAGGCGGAGGACGAAGAAGAGCCACAGCGCGCCGAGCTCGGCAAGACCGTGCCCGACTTTACGCTGCAAGATCAGCACGAAGAGGAGCACACACTCAGCGACTACAAGGGTAAGGTGATCGTGCTCGAGTGGGTCAACTGGCGCTGCCCCTACGTGGTGTTTCACTTCCGTTTGCGCACGCAACTGAATCTGATCGAGAAGTTCGCAGACATGGACGCTGACACCGAGGTGGTCTGGATCGGTGTCAACAGTTCCCGCTGGTCGACGCCGGAGCACAACCGCGAAGGCGCGGAAAGCTGGGAAGGCGTTGAGTTCCCGACGCTGTGCGACGCGGACGGCACGGTGGGGCGCATGTTCAATGCGCGCACCACGCCGCACATGTTCGTGATTTGCGAAGACTTCAAGCTGCGCTACGACGGCGCCTTCGACAGCGACAGCAACCCGCGCCGTGACAGCCACGAAGGCGTGACGAACTACGTCGAAAAGGCGGTCACTGCATTGCTCCAAGGCGAAGAAGTGGAGACCCCGCAAACCGACCCGTATGGTTGTCGTGTGCAGTATGCCCGCGACGGTCGTCGCGGTCGCTAAGCGAAGCGAAACACACTTCGTGAAGCGAGAGCCCACCGGCCATCACGTCGGTGGGCTTTTTCTTTGGCTGGCGAGGCATGCTCCGACGTCTCGTAAACCGGCGCGAGCACTGGCACGCGAGGGAACGTGAGTGGCCGGGGATGTTTAGTCGTCGGAACAGTGCTACATCGTCGTAACATCTGATGCCTGGGCCACGGAATCAGTAGAGGAGTAGTTTTCCACGGCCAATTGGCCGCAGCCTTTGATTTCGCGGGCGGTTCAACCTGCACATATCTGTGCGGCGTCGTTTGGCATGGAGGTTGCTCCTGCAACGTTCGACGCAACCCAGCAATCCTTGGGAGGCAACGGTGCCTCCCGCCTTGCCGGTTGGTTACGCCCCCCTTTCGCGACCGAACCCAAGGAGTCGTTACCATGTACCGCATCTTACTCGCCCTTTCTCTCGTGCTCGGAATGGTCACGAATGTGGCCATGGCCGACGAAACCTACGGCTCGGATGAGCTGGACCGCCCGTTGAGCACCTGGGTGGCCGGGCAGAATGAAGCGCCGGACTCCAAGGTCGACGCCACGCAAGAGCCGGAAAATCCGCCCGGCG
>SKZP01000380.1 GCA_007127275.1 Planctomycetota bacterium | reverse complement strand
GCTCGACCTGATTGACGGAGCGCGGTTTCAATGGGAGGAGGAGGACGGCTCGCTCGCCGAGCGCCGGATTGCGCTTAGCGAGGAGTCGCTGGATACGTTGGGACGCACCCACATCGAGCGCATTTACAATCGGTTTGTGCCGGATCTCGACGAGGTGGAGGAACGGCTGATCCGCTACCGCGCCATTGTGGACTCCTTCGAGCGCCCGCGCTTGCGTGCCCTTGCCAACTTGTATGACGACGAGGTCGAACGGATTCGGCGCATGCGCCGCTCCCCCGGTGGGGAGCGCGACCGCTAACAGCCCGCTCGACGCCGTTGCCTTGTCCGAGTGACGAACATGGAGAGGCCGACCATGCGCATTCCTTCGCTGCGTTCACGTGCCGCGCGCACGGTTGTGCCGGGGCTTGTCTTGCTAGTCTCCCTCGTCCTCGGCTGTCCCGGCGAGCGTTACGAGCCCATCTCTTTCGAGTTGCCCGAGGCGGAGCCGGTCACCGCGGCCGGCGAGGAGTCCGACGAGTCGTTCGTACTTGTGCGGGAGCGTCCGTTGAGCGTCGTTGTCGGATTCTTGCGGGCCTTGCGCGAGGAGGATGCGGAGACGCTGTTCTCGCTTGTCGACCCGGGCAGCCCGCTGGAGCGGGAACTTGCGCCGCTGCGTGAGGGGTCCGAGGAAGCGCGCCCCCTGTATTTTGCTGCCTGGCGGGCACGCATCGGCGCGCACCGTGGCGTACAACGCATTGCCGGCACCGGCGGAAGCTCTGCGGTGACGCTGCCGCCGGAGGCGCAGCCGCACTACTACGTGCGCTTCGAGCTGGAGCGCGACAACGGCACTTTCAGCCTCGGCAGTGTGATCCCGCAGTTTGACGGTTTCGGTGGCTACGACGGGCGGCGCAGTGAGCAGGAAGTGTGGAACCCGCTTCCGGAGTGGCAGGCCGCCGCCGAGGCCCCGCCGACCCACGGGCTTGCCGAGGAGTTGCTCGCCGCGCTTGCCGACGACTCGTCGCGCGGTCTGCTACTCGGGCCGTTGGCCTACGCCTCGACGTTGCACGAATCTTTCGCGGGCGACTACGCGACGTGGCACGGCACGTTGCGTGAGGCGTTGGAGCGACTCGCCGCCATGACCGAGGAGGCACGGTTCGTGGGTGCCTACGAACGGCTTCGGTATCGCCTGACGCCGGATGCGCACGGGATGGCCGGCTGCCGAAGCGTGCTTGCGTTGTGCTTCGAGGGGGAGCGCCGGTTTCTCGTGCCGGTGGTGTACGGAACGGACACCGACGGACGGTGGCGCCTGCTCGGGTTCGGGAGCCTCGAGCCGCAACGCTGGTCCGACCATGCGCTGCAGCGCATGGAGGCGTACGCCGCGGCGGCGGCGACAACGGACAACGACGCGGAAGGACGCGAGTGACGTGCAGCGGTTTGGCCGTGGGGCGCCGGAATGTTCGCTTCGCGCAGCGTGTAAGGAACCGAGAGTACGCCTCGACCGCGCGAGGGCGTTGAGGAGGCGTTCGTGCGTTTGAATGAAAGGAACCGTCATGATTCTGATGTGGAAGCGTCTGCTCACCGGGATGTTCGTTGTGCGGATGATTCGTAAGCGCCGCCAAAGGAAGCACGCCGAGGGGCAGACGACCGAGACTCGCGCCGCGCAAGACAAGCCGCGCAGTTAACCGCCGAGTCAAGGAAGCGAGGGGGCGGCGCCAGCGACCTTGTATGCACGGACCTGCATCGCGTGAGCATGCGTTGCGAGGCGAATGAAGGGTGCGAGCCCTCCGAGATCACGGTGTACCGCCGTCCGCCTCGGAGGGCTCACGTTCTTCGCCCGTTTGGGTTGCGAACCTGCCGCCCGCAACGTAAGCCCGCAACGTACGGAGGGGGCGTTCGGCTACAGGTCTTGATGATTTTGCACACGCTACGCATCCCCGGCACCCCCAGGGCTGCTGCCCAACTGCCGTAACAGCGGCCTCACATATGCTAGGCAACGGACCCGCGGGACCCACGGGCCGCGGCCCGTGCGCTTGTTTACGTGCGTCTGCAACGTCTACTCATGTCGCTGCAACGCAAAAGCCCAGGGAGTGAGAGGTCCCTGGGCTCATGCGAGGTTGTTGCGTTCGGTTCGCGGGGCGTTACTTGAGAAAGATGGGCAAATACTCGTGGTGCAGTTGCAGCACGAGGCAGGCCATGGCGGTGGCGTAGTTGTTGCCAATTTGGTCGCTCCAAAAGCCCTTGTCCTCACCGGGGATGGTGCGGAAGTGGCGTAGGAAGCGCTGCTGGACGTACGTTTTCCACTCGTCCCACACCTCCGGCTCCTCGCGCCCGTATTGATAGATGCCTTGGGCGGCGTAGTAGTGGCCGTAGAAGTAGCAGAACGGGATTTGGCCGCGCGGGTTTTGATCGAAGTCGTGACCGCCGATGCGCCTCGTGCGCGGATGTTGGGTGAGCCGTTGGATGGTCGAGTCCAGCGAGTAGGTGCGCCCGTTCGGATGCTCGAACTGGTGATAAACGCCGGCTTGCTGCAGCGCAACGAGGCCTGCGGCGGTGAGCGTCCATGAGGTCCGCGTTGGCTGCTGGCTGTACTGGTACTGGAACTCTCCCTCGAGGTGAGGGGTGCGCCAGCGGTGTTGCCCGGCCTCGGAGCGGGTTACGTAGCTGTTGGCGACGTGTTCGCGCGCCTCATTGATCGTCTGCACCGGCACGCGGATGCCGACGCTTTGCGCGGCACGCAGCGCCTGGAGCTGGCAGACCACTTGCGACATATCCGAGTCTGTGGAGCCGGGTGCGTAGCGCCAGCCGCCATGGTCGTTTTGCCGCTCGACGATCATTGCGACGGCGCGGCGCAATTTCTGCCGCAGGTACTCTTCCTCGGAGGCGTTCAGGTTGCTCATCCCGAGCAACTCGGCGAGGAAGAGCGCGGCGAAGGCGTGCGAGTACATCCGCGAGCCGTCGAAGCTGATGAAGCCGTCGACGCCGTCGGCGCTACTGGGAATGGCGTGGAGGATGAAGTTCATGCCGCGCCGCACGACCTCGCCGTAGGCGCCGCGCCCGGGATAGTGGCCGTTGGCCATGAAGGCGAGGCAGGCGAGAGCGGTGACGCCGGGGTGGCGGCCGTTCTGTACCTCGATGCGGTAGCTGGTGTTGAGCTTGAAGCCGACGTCATTGCGCCAGTAGCCGACGAGTTGGCCGTCGACCTCCTCGACTTCCTGTTGCTCGGCGAGCCAGCGCAGCGCTTTGTTGACGGCCTGGCGAGTGTCGCGCTCAAGGGCGGCGCGGTCCTGCGTGGTACCGACGGGTACGACATCCCCTTTCGCCTCCGCGTCTTCCGCAGTTGCCGAGGCGGCACCTGCGGAGGTGGGCAGGGAAACCGGAACCATCTCCGCCTCGGCCGCCTCGTCCGCGTCGGCGGCTTTTGCGCTTGCGTGCTCGCTCTGCGAAGCACTTGCCAAACCGATCGGCAGCGCCACAAGTAGCGCGGCAAGCGCTACGTTGCGCGAATGGCCGAGCAAGGAAGTGGTGATACTACGGGTCTCAGTCATCGGCTCGTCGCTCACTGAAGGAATCCGGTGAAGGGCTCGTTGCCACGCCTCCATTTGGGAGACGCACGAGATGGCAACGCCGTTTGCTTTTTTCGACGGGTTCGGGTTGTTTCTCGTTGTTGAACGACCGGGGGCCGAGTGCGCGGGCGACGCCGGTGATGATTTCCGTCGACCATCGGCCGTACCAACCGACGAGTATACCCCAAAACGCTCGAAAGACTAAAGGGCCGCTACACGTTTTCCTCGTCGTTGTCGCCTGCCTCATCTTCCTCGTTTTCCTCGTTTGCCGCCCAAACTGAGTCGGACGCGTGCCGTTGTGCGTCGAGGTAGCTTTGCAGCAACAGCGAGGCGGCCATAACGTCGACGCGGCCGGCCTTTTCCGCCTTGCGGCGCTTTTTGCTCGAGCGTCCGAGCTTGGTGTCGAGGGTTTGCTCGGCGAGCCGACTCGTCAGCCGCTCGTCCCAGTATACGACCTCGAGGCCACTGGACGCGCGAAGTTTTTCGCCGAAGGCGCGGGCCGCCTCGGCCGTCTCTCCTTCGTCGCCGGAGCGCATGTGACGGGCGAGGCCGACGACTATGCGTGCGGCACCCTTTTGCTCGGCCAACTCCGCAACGCGGCGCAGCGCCGAATCCGTGTCGGTGGCCGCTACCATCTCGAGCGGCTGGGCAAGGATGCCCAGCGCGTCGGTGCAGGCCACGCCAATGCGCCGCTCCCCGTAGTCAATCCCGAGGAGGATCGGCGTCGCCTGCTTGTTCGGTTGCGCCGGGTCGTTCATGCGCCTTTGCGGTTGCCGCCGCGGTACTCGGGTTTTGAAGTGTGCCGTTGTTGTTGTTACGCACGTTCGGGGTTCACCCCGCAAGGGGACATTGCAGGGGGCCTCGTCCACGGGGTTATGGTTCGCGCCACAGCGGCAGCGTCATGCAGCGGGGGCCGCCGCGCCCTCGAGAGAGCTCGAAGCCGCCAATGGGAATGACCACCCGGTTCGCAGTGGCGACTTGCTTGCTGCGGGCGAGGTAGAGCCCCGCGTTCTGCACGAACTGCTCCGGGGTAACGACTTCGTAGCCCGCTTCATTCATCTGCCGCAGGCTTTCGTAGTTGCGCTCGTAGGTCAGCACAATCCCCGGGGCGAGGGCGAACAAATTCGCCCCGTCCGTCCATTGCTCGCGCTTGGCGTCGCGAGCATTCGGTACATGTCCGTAAAAGGAGGCCTCCGGTTGCTCCCACCCGTCGGAGGACTGCGAGTCATCGCCCGGCTCGAGCGCGTCGCCGCCGCAGAGGAACGCCCGCATGGAGAAGCCGGCAACCTCTTTGAGGATCGGTTCGAGCGCACGGCGTTCGAGCTTGGCAAGCTCGGAAAGGCTCGGCGTGTGGCCTCCCGCGAGGTGGTGCGGACACAATTCGTAGGCGGTGATTGCGCCGTAGCCGCCGTCCTGCAAGTACGGCCCGAAGACCATGGCCTCGAGCTGTTTGCCGCGTTGGTCGGCGAGGGTGAAAATGGTGTCGAGGTGCATCGAGGCGCGCTTCGCCAGGATCTCCACGAGCACAATCCGCTCGACGCCGCTCTCCAGCGCCGGGTCGCCCGCGCTCGACTCGCTGCTCGGAAACCACAGCGCCCGCGCCATCTCCAAGGCCCCCTCGACGCGGGTGCGCTCTCCGAGGCCGACGAGCAACGTCCCTTCGCCGAGGTGCAGCACATCCCCCCCTTCAATGGTGACGCGCCGTGAGCGCGGATGCCGGCTGCGCGCCCCGAGCATGTCGACCACGCGCAGCTTGCCGCGCTCGCGCAACTCGGCGAACGTCGGGTGCACGGTAAAGACGAGCCAGCTCAGCACCGACTCGCGCAACCGCGCCGGCTTCGCCGCACTGGTCAGCACGGCGGTCGAGCCGACGACCGCAGCCATGTCGCGGGTGAACAACAGGTTGGGCAGCGGATGCAGCACATAGTGGCCGTGGCGGTCGCGCCCGGTAATCAAAAGCTCGAGAAAGCGGCGCGAGCCGTGGCGGTGAAGATAGCCGCGCGCTCGTTCGAGGTTGCTGCGCTCGGCCTCCTCGCCGAAGTGGATCAGCCGGCGAAAGAATTCCTCCTCCACCGCCGGCATTGACTGCATGTGATGCAGCGCGTCAATGAGCAACTCGGAAAACTCGAGCGTATGCGGCGCGACGGTCGCGACGACCTGGCGAAAGCGGCGGTGCTCCTCGCGGATGACATCGGCGTCGACAATGTCGTCGAAGAGCAAGTACTGCGGATTCTCGACGAACAGGGTCTCAAGCGCCGGGCCGAGTTCGAGGGTGCCCTCGCGGCCGTCGACGGTGCGGTAGCCCAGCAGCAGATCCCCCTCGCCGAGCAAGGGAATCGCCTTGCCGTCCGGCGTGAGCAGGCGCAATTCGGAGAGCATCCCCGGCTCGAGCCGCAGGCGCCGCTCGAGCAACTCATGCACGGCAAGCACCGGGTCGACATGCTCGGGCAGAATGTTGCGCTCCGCGGCCCCCGGCTCGTGCAGGATGATCGCACGCAACCGTTCCACGTCCGAACTCACGTGTACCCGTGCCAACGAGGGTGAAGGTGTCCCAGACATACGCTCCCTGCTTCCTCCCTGCGCGCCGACACCGCATCACGGTAGTCTTTCCTCCCCCAACGCGCCAGTATGCCGGCATCGCTTTCGCCGCGGCAAAAGACCGAAAGAAGACCATCCGGCCTGCGTGGCCACAAGAATCAAGCCTTTGCCGAGCGGAGCGCCGCACCTCGCCGGTCCGCAACGAAGCACTCGGGGAGCGTCGGTGGGCAATTCGTACACTGCATACGGGTGCGCCGTCCCCCCGCTTGCAGGAGCGAACGGCCGGGCGGAGGCCGCCTTGATTCGTCCCGGGGGGGGCGGTGCGCATTCATACGCGGTGGCCCGCCGCCGTACAGGTTGGTCACCGACGTCTGCTGATTGGTTCGTCGCGTACGGGGCAGCGCACAGGCCGTCGTTTCTTGGTCGAGGCTTCACCGGCGGTTGCGCAGCAGGCCGACGAGGACGCCGCGGACGTCGACGTTCTCGGCGTAGATGGCCTCCATGTGGGGGTTGCGGGGTTGGAGGCGGATGACGTTGCCTTCGTGATAAAACTCCTTGAGGGTGGCCTCTTCGTCGTCGGTCACGGCGACCACAATGTCCCCGTTGTGCGGCTGGCGATTCGGGTCGATAATCACGAAGTCGCCGTCGAGGATCCCCGCTTCGATCATGCTCTCGCCGGTGACCTCGAGGACGAAGCAGCCCGGCGGCACGCGCAGCAGATCCTTGACTTCGACCATTTCCGCCTGCTCGACCGGCTCGAGCGGGTGGCCGGCGGCAACGCGGCCGCACAGCGGCATGCCGGGGTGTTTGTCGCGCAAGAACTCGTCGTCGGTAATTCGCAGTGTGCGGCGGCCCTCTCCGTCGCGGGTCAGCGCCCCCTTCTTGATCAGGCGGTCGACGTGCCCCTGCACGGTCGAGGCGGTCAGCCCGAGCTCCTCGGCGAGTTCCGCAAGGGTCGGCGGGTAGCCGCGTTCGCCGGTGAAGCGCCAGATCGTCGCGAGGAGATCACGCTGTTTGCTGGTCAGGGGCCGAGGCATAGCTGCACTCCGGATTCGAAATGAGACCGCGGTCATGGCCGATAAGAAGCGGCGACGGCGCGTCGCTAGGCAAAGCCACGTCCAACGGAGGAAGAGGGTGCCTTTCCATCCCGTAGGGGTGTACGCCATATGAACCTATCTTGTCAACGACGGAAGCGATTTTTTCGCTTGATTTTTCTTGACGCTACCCCTGGCTGGCCGTATGGTCCCTTCCTTCGGATTGTCCCCGCATAGCGGCCAGATGTATGGCATGGGGCGGCTTGGGGGGAGTTCGAAACGGGGGAGCTCGATCGGCGTGGGTCGTGGGTAGGTGCGCGAGGTGGCCGTTTTAGGCGACGCAATGGCATACGGTTTCGGGAAGCCTTTGGGCGAGAGGGCGCAGGTCGTGGCTGCGCCTCTGGTCTGTCCGGCGGGCGCCGGTTCGCTTGCCTTTGTTGTGCCTGCGGGTGGCGCGGACGGTCGTATTGGTAGCGCCCCGAGTTTATGGGAATGGACGCGTATCGTGAGCCGTTCTCATTTGTTGGGTGCGAGGCGCAGCGGTCGTGGCCACCGCGCCGGGAGAGTTCCAGTATTACGCCTGTTCGAAAGCGACGCGTTGGCGACGGGCACGGTCATCCGTTAAGGATCGGGGCCGGTGCCGTTTCGTTTCCTGCCGTGTCGCTTGAGTTTGAGGCAAGTGCGCCGATTGGGTCGGTTCGGGGGGCGTAACCGATTCCGCAGGCCTTGCCGATTTGTTCATCGGGAACACACACGACGACCAACGAGCGAGAGGGTCCGACGTCGATGCAACGCAACAAATGGGCCGGTCAGTGGAACGATACTCGTCCTTTCGGCCGGCATGAGGACGTGGTGCCGGTTCCCAACCTGGTTGAGCTGCAAACGAAGTACTATGCCGATTTTCTGCAAAAGGACCTCTGGTGGGAGCGGCGTGAGTCGCAAGGGCTGCAGGCGATCATCCATGAAACCTTTCCGATTGTAAGCTTTGACGGCAAGAACGAGCTGGAGTGCCTCGGATATCGGCTCGACCGGCCGCGCTACTCGCCGGATGAGTGCCGCGACCTGAAGATGACCTACGGCGCCCCCTTTTACCTGCTGGTGCGCCTGAAGCGGACGCAGGAGGACGGCTCGATCCAGGAGGAGGAGCCGGAGCGCGTCTATTTGGGGGAGATGCCGCTGATGATCGGCGGCGGCGAGTTCATCATCAACGGTGCCGAGCGCGTCATTGTCACGCAGTTGCACCGCTCGCCGGGGGTGGACTTCTCCGTGGAAGTCAGCACCGGGGACAAGAAGTTGCATAGTTGCTGGGTGATTCCCGAGCGCGGCTCTTGGATCGAATTGAACGTCACCAAGAAGGACACGCTGGCCGTCCGCATCGACCAGAGTGGGAAGTTCTCGGCGATG